>NZ_JBNYXT010000045.1:0-34060 GCF_051380795.1 Janthinobacterium leeuwenhoeki | reverse complement strand
GAAATCGGCAAGCAACGGACGTGGCCCATGGTGGAACGCCGGAGCAAGCCACATGAACGCGGCGTATCCCAAGAAGACGTTCGACGCGCTGGGGTTAGTTTCGCTGCTGGACACCCAACAGCGCTTCCAGCTTGTGAAATGAACCGCCGTATGCGGAACCGCACGTACGGTGGTGTGAGAGGGCGGCTGAGGTAACTCAGCCCCCTACTCGATTTCATATGGCTAATAAAGAAGGTTTTCTTCGGGGCGCTTTATGCCAGAATTGCTGTCCGGTATCGACATCATGTCCATGCCCCCTGACCGTAATCTGGATGCTCTCATGAAAATTTCCCATCGTCTCACCCTGCTGCTGTTGTCGGCCGGCCTGCTGGGCAGCGCCACCGCTAGTGCCGCCGCCACCAGTTATTTCCGTTTCCCTGCCGTGCGCGGCGATACCGTGGTCTTCACCGCAGAAGGCGATTTGTGGAAAAGCAGCGTGCGCGGTGGCGCGGCGCAGCGCCTGACCACGCATCCCGGCTATGAAACGAACGCGGCGATTTCCCGTGACGGCCTGTGGCTGGCGTTTTCCGCCGCCTACGAGGGGGCGCAGGAAGCCTATGTGATGCCGCTGGCCGGTGGCTTGCCGCGCCGTATTTCGTATGACAATGGCGGCGTGCTGGTGCTGGGCTGGACGGCGCAGGGCGAGGTGCTGGTCAGCACGCAAAATACGGATGGGCCGGCGTCGCGCCGCATCGTCGCCGCCATCGACCCCGTGAAGCAGACGCGGCGCGTGTTTCCCGTGGCCGACGCCAACGACGCCGTGCTCGACGACGCGGGCAAGACGCTGTTCTTCACGCGTTTCGGCCTGGCCATGACCAACGACAATGTACGTAACTACCGGGGCGGCGCGCATGCCACCCTGTGGCGCTATGCGCTGGGTGACAAGGGCGAGGCCGTGCGCATGCACACGGAGCCTGCTGTGTTGGCTGGCAACAACAAGCGGCCCATGTGGTGGCAAGGCCGCGTCTACTATATCAGCGACGCGGGCGGCAGCGACAACCTGTGGAGCATGCTGCCCGACGGCGCCGACCGCCGCGCCTTGACCAACCACACGCAGTGGGATGTGCGCAATGCGCAGCTGGGCGATGGCAAGATTGTGTATCAATTGGGTGCGGACCTGCAGGTGCTGGACCTGGCGGCAGGGACGGACTCATCGCCATTGCCGATCAGCCTCGTGTCCGATTTCGACCAGCAGCGCGCGCGCCAGATCCGCTCGCCGCTCGATACCCTGAGCAATGTCCAGCTGTCAGGCAAGGATGAGCGCATCATCCTCACGGCGCGGGGCCGTGTCAGCATCGCCGGCACGGGCAGCCTGCGCCGCGTCGATATCGCCATTCCCGAAGGGGCGCGGGCGCGCGACGCCGTTTTTAGCAGCGACGAGAAATCCGTGTTCGCCATCGTCGATACGAGCGGCGAAAATGAAATCTGGAAGTATGCCGCCGATGGTTCGGGCAAGGGCGAGCAGCTGACGACGCAGGGCGATAACCACCGCTGGAAGCTGTACCCGTCGCCGGACGGGCGCTGGCTGGCCCACACGGATAAAAAGGGCCGTTTCTGGTTGCTGGACCTGGCGACCAAGGGCAATCAATTGATCGACGACGCGGGCAAGGCGGGCGTGGACAAGCACGACGAAGTGCAATGGTCGCCCGACAGCCGCAACCTGGCCATCGTGCGCGTGGCCAGCAACGAGCAGCGCGAGCAGATCGGCCTGTACAACCTCGTGTCGAAACAGCTGCAATTCGTCACCAGCGACCGTTATACCTCCGCTTCGCCCGTGTTTTCACCCGATGGAAAGTGGTTGTATTTCATGTCGGCGCGCAATTTCCAACTGGCCAACGGGTCGCCGTGGGGCGACCGCAACATGGGCCCCGTGTTCGACAAGCGCATCGGCGTGTACGCGCTGGCGCTGCAGCCGGGCAACCGTTTTCCGTTCCAGCCTGACGATGAACTGAGCCGCCCTGGCGTCAAGCCGGCCGAGACGGACGATGAAAAGGCGGCCGAACTGGCGGCGGAAAAGGCATTGGAAAAGGCCGGCGGCAAGGGCGCGGTGAAAAAAGCGCCGGCGGCCTTGCCGGCCATCGTCAGCCAGGGCCTGGCCGAGCGCCTGTATGAAGTGCCGCTGGCGGCGGGCAACTATAGCGCGCTGGCCGCCGACGACAAGCGCCTGTATTTCCTCGAGCGGGAAAGCGGCGAGAACAAGTTCAGCCTGAAGACCTTAGCCATCGGCAATACCGGCTCCAAGCCGGAACTGCTGGTGGCCAATGTGCGTGAATTCGACCTGGCGCTGGATAAAAAGCATTTGTACTACAGGACAGCAACGGCTACTGGCCCGGGCGAGATGCTGGTGATCGAGGCGGGCGCCAAGCTGCCGTCCGACCTGTCGAAAGCCAAAGTCAAGGTCGACGACTGGACGTTTGTGTCGAATCCGCGCCTGGAGTGGAAGCAGATGTTCAACGATGCCTGGCGCTTGCACCGCGACTTCCTGTACGACGCGAAGATGCGCGGCGTGAACTGGAAGGCGGCGCGCGACAAATATGCGCCGCTGGTCGAGCGGGTCACGGACCGCGCCGAACTCAATGACGTGCTGGGCATGATGGTGGCTGAAGTGGGCGCCCTGCATTCGCAGATCCGTCCCGGCGAATTGCGCCGCACGGAACAGGAAGGCACGCCGGCTGGCTTGGGCGCCGTGCTGACGCGCACCAGCGACGGTTATCAGGTCGAGCATGTCTACCGCAGCGAAGCGGAATTGCCCTCGGCGCGCGCGCCCCTGTCGCGGCCCGACGTGGACGTCAAGGCGGGTGACGTGATCACGGCCGTCAACGGCAAGGACGTGCTGGCCGCGCGTGACATCAGCGACCTGCTGCTGAACCAGGCCGACAAGCAGGTGCTGCTGCAAGTAAAACGCGGCAAAGGCGCGCCACGCGCCGTCATCGTCACGCCCGTCAACATGGCGAAACAGACGGCGCTGCGCTATGGCGACTGGGAATTGAGCCGCGCCGAGCAGGTGGCCGCCGCCTCGCAGGGACGCATCGGCTACCTGCACCTGCGTGCCATGGGCCCCAATGACATCGCCTCGTTCGCGCGCGATTTTTACGCCAACATCAACCGCGAAGGCCTGATCATCGACGTGCGGCGCAATAACGGCGGCAATATCGACAGCTGGATCATCGAAAAACTGCTGCGCAAGGCCTGGGCCTACTGGGCGCCGCCGGGCGTGCAGCCATCGTCGAACATGCAGAACACCTTCCGCGGCCACCTGGTCGTGCTGGTCGATGAACTCACGTATTCGGATGGCGAGACCTTCGCCGCCGGCATCAAGGCATTGAAACTGGCGCCGCTGGTGGGCAAGCGCACGGCCGGCGCCGGCGTCTGGCTCAGCGACAATACGCGCCTGCTGGATAACGGTATGGCGCGCGTGGCGGAAAACGGCCAGTTCGGCATCGACGGCCAGTGGCTGATCGAAGGCGTGGGCGTGGTGCCGGATGTGGAGGTGGAAAATCCGCCGCACGCCACCTTCAATGGCGCCGACCGCCAGCTGGAAGTGGCGCTCGACATGCTGGCGAAAAAGCTCAAGGAGCAGCCGCGCCCCGCCTTCCAGGCGCAGCCGATCCCCGCGCTGAAATAATCCGTTACAGGCCGCAGGCGGTCTTGAACTGCTGCGCGCGGCGGCGCGACACCTCGACCACGCTGCCGTCCAGCAGCTGCAGGTCGAGGCCATCGGTGGCGTTCTGCGCCAGGTTGACGATCTGGCGCCGGGGCCCCGCAGCCAGCGTTGCGCGATGAGTGGTTCAGAGCCACACATCCTGATCCAGGCGGTGGTCCGGAAGATAGGTCAGATACTGCACCATGCGCGGCGCCGGGCCGCGGTTGGGTGTGGCGCAATGGGGCAGGGCCTGGTGCCAGATGATGAAATCGCCGGCCATGCCGTCGACGGGCACGGGCCGCAAGTTGTCGACGGCCCATTCGCGCGGCGGGCGGCCCGGCGGCACTTGCCGCAGCCAGTCGGCGATGTGGTGCTGGAAGCCGGGCACGCAGTGAAAGGCGCCGTGCTGCGCCGGACAGTCGCTCAGGTACAGCATGCCTTGCAGCTTGAAGGGAATCGGCTGTTGCAGGCTGACGTCCCAGTGCAGGGCGCTGCCGAGGAAACGGTGCTGCGGCGTTTCCGGCGGATTGAAGCTCACCTTGTCGATGCTGGCGTAGATGCCGGTGCCGCTGCCATATAGCTGCTGACAGGCATGGCGTATGCGCGCGCTGTGGCGGTTTTCCTCGAGGGCAGGATGGTCGGAAAACTGCAGCATCAGGCCCCGTTTGCCCGGGTGCGGCTGGTACCACGATGCCGCATCATCCGGACTGGCGCCCAGATAGTCCCAGATGGCCGCCCGGGCGGCGGCGCACTGCGCGGGCGGCACGGCGCCGCGCAGCACCAGATAGCCGTGCTCCTCGAAATGGCGCAGCTCGGCGGCGGACAGCACGTCCTGGTGGGGACTGGCGGCGTGCGCCGGGCGTGGACGCGTGCGCGCGGCGATCCAGTCCGTGTAGGCCTGCAGGGTCGGCCGTTGCTGATACAGAAAGTGCAGCGTGTCTTCCATCGAAATGCCGCGCGCGTACAGGGCCTTGATGTCCCGCTGGTCGCGTGCCAGCGCGCCGCTGCCGCTGGCGCCGCCGTGTCCCGTGCAGCGTTGCCATAAATCGTGCAGGTGAGGCCAGTCGTCCATGGTGTTTTGGGTCGGGTTGAAAAGATCAGCCAGCGCGCAGGCGGCGCCACAGGGTGGTGCGGCTGATGCCCAGGTAGTGGGCGGCGGCGTCGCGGCGCCCGCCGAAGCGCGCCAGCACGGCACTGGCGCTTTCATCTTCCAAGCTTGGCGCGATGGCGGCGGCAGGTGCCGGCGGCAGCGCCGGCGTGCCGGCAGCGTTGGCCAGTTCCGGCGCCACGCCCAGCACGAAGGCGGGTGTCAGCGCCTGCAGCGGTTCGGCGGCCAGGAACAGCGCCAGGCGCTCTGCCAGGTTGCGCAGTTCGCGCACGTTGCCGGGCCAGTCGTAGCGGCGCAGCAGCGGCGCGCAAGCCTGGATCTCCGCGTGCAGGTTGGGGTGCGGACGGGCGCCCAGCGCGGCCAGCGCGTTTTTCAGCGACCATTCGGCCAGGCCGGGAATGTCACTGGCGCGTTCGCGCAAGGCGGGCAAATGCAGGCGCAGTACTGCCAGGCGGTAGAACAGGTCGGCGCGGAAGCGGCCTTCGCGGATACGCTGCTCCAGGTCGCAATGCGTGGCGCTGATGATGCGCACATTGATGGCGATGGGCCGCGTGCCGCCCACGCGCACTACTTCGCGCTCTTCCAGCACGCGCAGCAAGCGCGTTTGCAGGGCCAGCGGCATTTCGCCAATTTCGTCGAGGAACAGGGTGCCGTGGTTGGCCGCTTCGAACAGGCCTGCATGGCCGCCCCGGCGCGCGCCCGTGAAGGCCCCATCCTCGTGGCCGAACAGTTCCGATTCCAATAGCGATTCGGCGATGGCGCCGCAATTGATGGCGATGAAAGGGCGGTTCGCACCCAGGCTGCGCGGGCTTTCGCGGTGGATGGCCTGCGCCACCAGTTCCTTGCCGCTGCCCGTCTCGCCCTGGATCAGCACCGTCGCTGGCGAGCGTGCATACAGCACCACCGACTGGCGCAGCGCTTCCATCGCTTCCGATTCGCCGCGCAGATCGTGCAGGCCGTGGCGCGCGCGCAGGGTGTCGGCCACCACCGCGCGGCGTCCGCGGTTCGATTCGATCTGGGTCAGGCGCGCCAGTTCCAGAGCGTCGTCGAAGGCGCGCCGGATGGCCGTGGCCGAATACACGAAGACGGCGGCCAGTCCCGCCTCCTCGGCCAGGTCGGTGACGAGGCCCGCGCCGACGACGGCCTTGATGCCGGCCGCCTTGAGTTCATTGATCTGCGCGCGCGCGTCTTCTTCTGTGGCATAGGTGCGCTGAGCGATCTGGAAGCCGAAAGTGGCGGCAAATTCGGCCAGTTCCGGCATCGGGTCCTGGTAAGTGACGACGCCGATGTGCGGCGAGATGCGCCGCGCGCGCGCCAGCGCCTGCATCACGTCATAGCCGCTGGCCTTGGCGATGATGACGGGCACCGATAGCCGGCCTTTCAGGTAGGCGCCGTTCGAACCGGCCGCGATGACGGCGTCGCAGCGCTCGGTGGCCATGCGTTCGCGGATGTGGCGCACGGCGTCGTCGAAGCCCAGGTTGATTGGTTCGATCGTCGCCAGATCGTCGTATTCGAGCGTGATGTCGCGGAACAGGTCGAACAGCCGCGAGACGGAGACGGTCCAGATGACGGGTTTGTCGCGGTGGTCGAGCGGAGGTTGAGGAGGGCGGCGCATGCTTTATTCTAAACGATTTGTTTCATTTTCTTGCCATGCAACGGCGTTGCAACGGGCGTGTTGCAAGTGGTCTGTGGCGTTTCAGATATTGCCAATAAGGAATATGAAAAAACCCCGGGAAACTGGTTTATGATCTAGCAGCACCATGATGCTTGGAAGAATATTTGCCCAGGCGCATGTTTATCTCGTCCTTAACCGTCCCATGGTGTTCATGAACCGCGTACCGACCAGTCCCGATTTCATCGCCGATGCCTTGCAACTGATCGCCTTGCCTGCCTGCGCCTGCGATGCTTGCGGCATGGTGGTGGCCGCGAATGGCGCGTTGCAGGCCTTGCTGGGCAGGGATATAGCGGGCCGCCTGCTGGCCGACTGCTTTACGGACGCCTATCGGGCGTCGAGCACCAGCATGCTGCGCGGCGCGCTCGGTGCGGCCGGCCGCGAGCGGCACTGGGACAGCAGTCTGGAAGGGACTGCGGGCGCCATCGCCGTGCAGGTCTGGTCGCGGCCCCTGCTGGTGGACGATGGCTTGCCCGGTGCGACCCTGGTGTTTGCCGACATCCGCGTGCAGCAGCGCGACCAGCAAGCCTTGCGCAAGACCTTGCTGGAACAGCAGGCCATCCTGGAAAGCGCGGCCGTCGGCATCGTCTTTTCCAAGGGCGGCTTCATCGAAGAGTGTAATATCCGTGCCGCCGAGATGCTCGGTTACGCGCGTCACCAGCTGACAGGCATGCCGGGCGCGGTGCTGTATCGCTCCGCCGAGCATTGCCGTGCTGTGGGACTGGAAGCGGCGCCGCTGCTCTCGAAGGGCAAGCCGTACCGCACGGAGCTGGAATTGCGGCGCCAGGATGGCAGCTTGTTCTGGAGCCGCCTGCACGGGCGCGCCGTCGATCCCCTCAATACGCATGACGGCACGGTCTGGATTATCGAAGATATCAGCGACCACCGGCGTGACGAAGATCAATTGCGCCGCGCCATGCTGGAAATGCAGGCCGTGATGGATAACGCGCCGCTGGCCATCGGTTTTCAACGCGACAAGGGCGTGCTGCGCTACAACCGGCGCTTCGCCGAATGCTTCGGTTTTGATGGCGACAGCGGCGTGGGCCTGGCCGTCGCCGACCTGTACCCGTCGCGCGCGGCGTATGAACATGTCGTCAGGCAGGCCTCGCCCCTGCTGCGGCGCGGCCAGCCGTTCCAGGGCGAGATGGAGATGCGCCGCCGCGACGGCTCCACCTTCTGGGCGCTGGCGTATGGCTATGTGCTGAACCCGGAGAGCCAGACCGACCGCGGCTTGCGCGACACGATCTGGCTGTTCGACGACCGCAGCGCGCAGAAGGCGGCCGAGGAGGCGACGCGCCAGCTGATGCTCGAACAGCAGGCTATCCTCGACAATGCCTCCGTCGGCATCCTGTTTTCCCGTTCGCGCCTGGTCCTGCGCTGCAATCCACGTTTCGCCGAAATGTTCGGCTACGCGCAGGAAGAGATGACGGGGCTGCCCGCCGCCGAACTGTTTCCTTCGCCTGCCGCCTACGAGGCGTTTGGCGTGCAGGCCACGCCGCTGCTGGGACAGGGCTTGCCGTACGAGCAGGATGAAGCGCTGTTCCGCCGCCGTGACGGCAGCCTGTTCTGGTGCCGCATCCGCGCCAAGGCCGTCGACCAGGCGCACAGCGAGCAGGGCGCCATCTGGATCCTCGAAGACGTCACGGCCAGCCGTCAGGCGCAGATGGAAGTGGCGGCCATCATGACGAATGCCTCGGTCAGCATCCTGTATACCAAGAACCGCCAGATCACGCGCTATAACCTGGGCTTTGCCACGATGTTCGGCTACAGCGGCGACGAGGCGCTGGGCTTGCCCGGGCGTGCGCTGTACGTGTCCCAGCAATCCTACGACTTGCTGGGCGCGGCGGCCTTTCCTTTCCTGTCGGTGGCCAAGCCATTCCAGACGGAAGTGGAAATGATGCGCCGCGACGGCACGACCTTGTGGGCGCAGCTGATCGCCTATGTCGTCAATCCGGACGATCCCGCCGCCGGGACCATCTGGATCATCGAGGACCGCACGGAAGCCAAGCGCGCCGAAGAATCCCTGCACAACGCGCTGCTGGAAAACCAGGCCATCCTCGACAGCGCCGTGCTGGGCATCTCGGTGATAGAGGGCGGCTACAATTTGCGTGCCAACAGCAAGATGGAAGAGCTGTTCGGCTATGGACCGGGCGAAATCAACGGCCTGTCGGTGCAGGCCCTGTATCCGGACGTGGCAGCGTGGAAGGTGGCGCGCGGCGAGACGGCGCGCGATTTCGATGCGGGACGCGTGCACATGTCGGAATACCAACTGGTGCGCAAGGATGGCAGCCGCTTCTGGGCGCGCCTGTCCGGCCGGCCGTTCGACCTGGCGCATGTGCATGGCCGTTCCGTGTGGCTGGTCGACGACGTGACGGCGCGCCGCGAGGCGGCCGAGGCGGTGCGCCGCGCGCGCGACGAGCTGGAGCTGCGCGTGCAGGAACGCACGGCCGAACTGGCCGGCGCCAATCTGCTGCTGCAGGGCGAGATTGTCGAGCGGCGCCAGGCCGAGGCGCGGGTGCACCACATGGCGTACCACGACAACCTGACGGGCTTGCCGAACCGCGCGCTGTTGTCGGAGCGGCTGGAACGGGCCATGCTGGCTTCGCAGCGCTCCGGGCGCAAGCTGGCCGTGATGTTCATCGACCTGGATCGCTTTAAAACCATCAACGATTCGCTGGGCCACATGACGGGGGACTTGCTGCTCAAGGAAGTGGCGGCCCGGCTGTGCGGCGCCGTGCGCGCCAGCGACACGGTGGCGCGCCTGGGCGGCGATGAATTCGTCGTGCTGGTGCCGGGTATCCGCGGCAGCGAGGAAGCGGCCCGCGTGGCCGAGAAGGTCATCGAGGCGCTGACACCGGCCTTTCCGCTCGACGGCCACGTGCTGCACGTGACGCCGTCGATCGGCATCTGCCTGTACCCGGACGATGGCGGCGATGTCGACGCCCTGATGCGCCATGCCGATGCGGCCATGTACCACGCCAAGGGCAATGGCCGCAATAACTACCAATTCTTCACGCAGACGATGAACCAGGCGGCGGCCCTGCACTTCGACCTGGAAAGCAGCTTGCGCACGGCGCTGGCGCTGCAGCAGTTCGAACTGTTTTACCAGCCCGTCATCGATATCGCCACGCGCCGCCTGCATGGCATGGAAGTGCTGCTACGCTGGCGCCGCCCCGGCCACGGCCTGGTGCTGCCGGACCGCTTCATCCCCATCATGGAAGAAAACGGCTTGATCGTGCCGGTGGGCGAATGGGTGATGCGCCAGGCCTGCGAGCAAAGCATGGCCTGGCAGCGCCAGGGCTTGCAGCCGGTGCCGCTGGCAGTGAATTTGTCGCCGCGCCAGTTCATGCACAAGGGCCTGGTGGCGGCCATCGGCGCTGTGGTGCGGGAAACAGGCATCGATCCTGCGCTGCTGGAATTCGAGATCACCGAGACGGCGCTGATGCAGCACGGCGAACATACCCTGGAGATTTTGCGCCAGATCAATGGCATGGGCTTGCGCCTGTCGATCGACGATTTCGGCACCGGCTATTCCAGCTTGGCCTACCTGAAGCGCTTCCCCGTGAAGAAGGTCAAGATCGACCGCGCCTTCATCAAGGACCTGGAACACAGCGCGGAAGACCGCGCCATCGTGGCCGCTATCATCGCGCTGGCCGACAGCCTGCAATTGTCGGCCGTGGCCGAGGGCGTGGAAACGGAAGAACAATTCGCCTTGCTGCAGGCGAACGGCTGCCGCTATGCGCAGGGCTATCTGTTTTCTGCTCCCGTGCCTGCGGCGAATGCGCAAGTACTATTGGAGCGGCGCGGCGTTTAATCGATGGTGGCAACGACCGGCGCATGGTCGGATGGCTGTTCCCATTTGCGGGGCACGCGGTCGATCACGCAGGCGGTGCAGCGTGCCGCCAGGGCCGGCGAGAGCAAAATATGGTCGATGCGCAGGCCCTTGTTCAGGCGGAAGCCCAGTTGGCGGTAATCCCACCAGCTGAACGATTTTTCCGCCTGCTCGAACAGGCGGAAGGCGTCCGTCAGGCCGATGTCGAACAGGCGCTGCAGGGCGGCGCGCTCCTTGTCTGACACCAGTACCTGGCCGGCCCAGGCGACTGGGTCGTGCACGTCGCGGTCGTCGGGCGCAATATTGTAGTCGCCGACGACGGCCAGTTGCGGGTGCTGCTGCGCTTCTTCGGCCAGCCAGTCGTGCAGGGCGGCCAGCCAGCCCAGTTTGTACTCGTACTTGTCCGAGTCGACGCTCTGGCCGTTCGGCACGTAGGCGCAGACGACGCGCACGCCTTCGACGGTGGCGGCCAGGATGCGCTGCTGCGCATCGTCATAGCGCGGGTTGTTTTTCACCACGTCGGTGATCGGCAGCTTCGACAGGATGGCCACGCCGTTATACGTTTTCTGGCCGCTGAAGACCACCTGGTAGCCGGCTGCCTCGATCTCGGCGACGGGGAACTTGTCATCCGTGAGCTTGGTCTCTTGCAGGCAGAGTATGTCGACCGGGTTGTCTGTCAGCCACTGCAGCACTTGCGGCAGGCGCACTTTGAGCGAGTTGACGTTCCAGGTGGCAATTTTCATGGGAAAAATCCTTGCTTGAATAGGTATCGATAGGCGCGAATCTTACCGCATGCGTGTCGATGGCGTCCTGCGCCGCTTGCCGGAGATCGGTTTTACTTGCTGGTAGGGAAAATGGGTGTCAATAAAGTATTTATATTTAACCAATCGTGACGCATGAATATTATGTTTTTGTGTATCATTGATCAATGCCTATGTTTGATTTGGCATAAGTGGCTGGCGTGGCGGGCTGCGTCCCGCCGTTTAAGGCGACAAAGGTGTAAAGTTTCTCGCTAAAACGTGATAAATACTACTAAAATGGCACCGTGTAACAACTGTGTCATACGGCTTTGTTACAGCCAAGTTAAGAACCGAACAGGAAGCAGTTGTAATTAGTTGTAATTGCTATTCCGATTACATGACCACTGTGCCGGGGAAGGAGCGTCAATTCCGTCCTTGGCGCCGCCAGACTTGTTATATAAATTGCAGTACTATATCTATGAGACTGTTTTGCGACATCAATAGATGGTACTATTTTGAAATGTTGCAGTTTTAATAGTGAGACTTGCGCGTAGCATTTGCAAAGGAAGAAAATGCGAACTGCATTTGAAGCGTGGGCGCAGCGTGACGGCCACATTGTGCGGCGAAGAGAAGACAAACCCGATGAGTACCTGATTTTCGAGACCCAGCGTCGCTGGGTTATCTGGCAGGCAGCTCTGACGCATGGCAAGATGGCTGCCAAGCCGCGCGTGAGCGCGGCTGAAAAGGCGGCAAAAGCCCAGCGCGCGCTGGAAATGTCCTCCGATGAAGCGACCGTGCGCAACAAGGTGCTCAATGAGGTGCTTGACGCCTTCAGCGGCGCCGATGGCGCGGCCGGCATGGAAGGTATACTGAAAGTGATCCAGGGCCTGAAGCAGAAGCAAAGGGCACTGGCCGACGACAAGAGCGAAGATTCAACGGCTTGAGGGGACGGCGATGCGTTATCGGCACTACAAGGGCGGCATTTATGAACTGGTGTGCGAAGCCACGCTGGAAGCGGATCTGACGCCGATGATCGTGTATCGCGCCGCCGACGGTACTATCTGGACCCGGCCGAAAGACGTGTTCTTTCAACTGATCGAAGTCGAAGGCGTCATGGTCCAGCGTTTCGCCCCCATCAACTGAAGGCCGCCTGCGTGCGTGCCCGGGATTCTTTCATGCGTAAATTGCTGCCTGCCGCTTTGCTGCTGACCTTTGCCTGCGCCGCGGCGCAGGCCGAAACCATCGGTTCGGTCGACACGGTGTTCAAACTGATTGGCCCTGACCACAAGATTGTCGTCGAAGCGTATGACGATCCGCGCGTCGCTGGCGTCAGCTGCTATCTGTCGCGCGCCAAGACGGGCGGCCTCAAGGGCGCCGTCGGCCTGGCCGAAGACAAGGCCGATGCGGCCGTGGCTTGCCGCCAGGTGGGGCCGCTGCAATTCAAGGGCAAGCTGCCGCGCCAGGAAGAAGTGTTTACCGAGCGCGCCTCGATCTTCTTCAAGCATGTGCGCGTCGTGCGCATGGTCGACAGCAAGCGCAATGCGCTGGTCTACCTCGTGTATTCCGACCGCCTGATCGACGGCAGTCCGAAAAACAGCGTCACTGCCGTCGCTGTGCCCGGCGACCAGCCGATTCCCGTCCGTTAAGCGAGCTTCCCATGCGTGTGCCATCGTCTGCCGCCCTTGCCGCCAGGACGCTGCTGCTGTTTGGCCTGGGCGGCTGCGCTACGCTGACGGGCAACACCGAGCAGATGGTGCTGGTGCAAACCATCCAGGACAACCGCGAATTGACGGGTGCCGGCTGCATCCTCAGCAACGACGTGGGCAAGTGGTTTGTCACCACGCCGGGACGCATCACCATCCGCAAGAGCCGGGAGCCGTTGAAGGTCGACTGCCGCAGGCACGGTTCGCCCGCCATCGCGACGGACGACCACATCGATCCCAAGCTCAATGCCAGCGTCTGGGGCAATGTCATCCTGACCCTGGGCGTAGGCTATTTCATCGACCGTAACACGGGCGCCGGCTTCGACTATCCATCGATTTTGACCATCGTCATGCAAGACCCCGCGCGCCTGGTGCCGCCGGCCCCGCCGATTCCAGCGCCGCCGCCAGCTGCTGCCGTGCCGGAGATAGTGGTGCAGCCGAAGGTGGCGCCATCGCCTTTGCCCAATCCCGTCGTCTACTAATTAATACGCCACGCATGAAAAAGCCGCCAGGGCAGTGACCGTGGCGGCTGTCTTCTGGCGTTCTCTTACACGCGGTTGATGAGGAACGTCGTCAGCAGGGGCACTGGACGGCCGGTCGCGCCTTTTGCGCCGCCCGATTTCCATGCTGTGCCGGCGATGTCCAGATGCGCCCAGGTGTACTTCTTGGTGAAGTTTTCCAGGAAGGCCGCTGCCGTCACCGAACCGCCGCCTGGTGTGCCGATGTTGGCCAGGTCGGCGAAGTTCGATTTCAGCTGCTCGTTATACGCCTCTTCGATCGGCATGCGCCATGCCGTGTCGCTCGACTGTTTGCCCGCTGCCAGCAATTCATTGGCCAGCTGGTCATGCGCCGCATCGCTGCGCGTAAACAGGCCGCTGTTGTGGTGGCCCAGAGCCACGACGCAAGCGCCCGTTAGGGTGGCGATATCGACCACGGCTGCCGGCTTGAAACGTTCGGCGTAGGTCAGCGCGTCGCACAGCACCAGACGGCCTTCGGCGTCCGTGTTCAGCACTTCGATGGTCAGGCCGTTCATGGAGGTGACGATGTCGCCCGGCTTGGTGGCACGGCCCGATGGCATGTTTTCGCACGCGGCGATGACGCCGATGACGTTCAGCTTCAGGTTCATTTCGCCGATGGCGCGGAAGGTGCCCAGTACCGAGGCGGCGCCGCACATGTCGTACTTCATTTCATCCATGCCAGGACCGGCCTTGATCGAAATGCCGCCCGTGTCGAAGGTGATGCCCTTGCCGACCAGGACCACCGGCGCATCCTTGGCCTTGCCGCCCATGTGCTTCAGGACGATGAATTTCGGCGGCTGCTCGCTGCCGTTGGTGACGGACAGGAAGCTGCCCATTTTCAGCGCTTCGAGTTGTTTGCGCTCCAGCACTTCGACTTCAAACTTGTAATCCTTGGCCAACTGCTTGGCCGTGTTGGCCAGGTAGGTCGGATTGGCGACGTTTGCCGGCAGGTCGCCCAGCTTGCGCGTCAGGTCGGAGCCGTTGGCGATGGCGATGGCTTGCGCCAGCGCGCCGCGCGTGGCGCTTGTCGCCGCAGCTGCCAGGACGATCTTGCGCACGCCTGCTGGCGCCGGATCTTTTTTGCTTTTTTGCGAGTCGCAGCGGTATTCGCTGTCATGGGCGGCTTGCACCACGCAACGGATTGCCCAATTTACGTCGCGCTCTTTCACTTCAGCCAGCGGTAATGCGATAATGGCGTCCGCAGCGCCCAGCGAGCCGAAGGCCTTCAGTGCGGCTTGTACGCCGGTCGCGAAGCTTTTTTCGCTGACAGTGTCATCGCTGCCCATGCCTACCAGCAGAACACGTTCGGCGGCGACGCCATCGACCGCGCGCAGCAGCAAGGTGCTGCCAGGCTTGCCGCTGATGTCGCCGGACTTCAGCGCAGCCGAAATCGCACCCTTGCTGTCCAGCGATTTTGCCGCTGGCGACAGTTTTTTGTTTTCGAATACCGCAACCGCGATGCATCCGCTTTTGGCCGTGCCGAGGGTGCTCTTGGTATCGAATGCTTTTATGCTAAAGTCCATTTGGTTCTCCGTTTTCATTTACTAGTAACGTGTTACTCAACTAACTGACCCGAATTATAAACTCCGAATGATCTTTCAACGCGCCCTTCGACGTGAATTGGCTAGTGCCGCCGGGGCCACCTTCACCGTTTTGTTCAGTATCCTGCTCACCTGGATGCTGATCGGTATCCTGGGCAAGGCGGCGGGCGGCAAGATCGCGTCGGCCGACGTGATGTCCCTGATGGTATTTTCCGCCCTGATGCAGCTGCCCACCATCATCATCCTCACCGGATTCATTTCGGTGCTGATGGTCGTCACGCGCAGCTACAAGGAGTCGGAGATGGTGGTGTGGTTCGCCTCCGGCCTGAGCCTGTCGCGCTGGATCTGGCCTGTGCTCAGCTTCGGCCTGCCGCTGGTACTGGCCACCGGCGTCCTGAGCCTGTACGCCACGCCGTGGGCGCAAAAGAAAAGCGATGAGTATGTGGCGCGCTTTGAAAAGCGCGAAGACCTGCAGAAAGTCACGCCGGGCCAGTTCCGTGAATCGGCCGGCAGCAACCGCATCTTCTTCGTCGAGGGCGTCAGCGGCGAGAAGACCGTGGTGCAAAACGTCTTCGTCAATACCGTCGATGAAAAAGGCAGCGCCGTCGTCGTCGTCGCCAAGGAAGGCGTGATCAATACCGACGCCAAGGGCGAACGTTTCCTGGTGCTCAAAAGCGGCCGCCGCTACCAGGGCGTGCCGACGCAAGCGGACTTCCAGACCATGGAATTCGAACAGTACATCATGCGCATCGAGAGCAAGCAGCAGGAACTGGGCGCGGAACTGGGCGTGCGCGCCATGAGCACCATGGCGCTGGTCGCCAATCCGAATCCCTACACCATGGCCGAATTGCTGTGGCGGGTCAGCGCGCCCCTGATCGGCCTGATGCTGATCCTGCTGGCCATTCCGCTGGGCTTTGTCAATCCGCGTGCCGGCAGTTCTGCCAACCTGATCATCGCCCTGCTGATTTTCTTTACCTACAGCAACCTGATCAAGGTCATCGAAGCGAGCGTGAAGCAGGGCCGCCTGACCTTCGGTCTGGCCTGGTGGCCGCTGCACCTGCTGGCGGCGCTGGCCGTGGTGGCGTTGTTTGCGTGGCGCCTGAATGTGAATCACCGCTATCATCCGCTGGTCCTGCTGGCGTCCTTCAAGCGCGCGCGCCGCGCCGGCAAACCAAGTAAAGCGGCATCGACATGAAGATTTTACAGCGCTATTTTGCGGTCTCGATATTCCAGGCGGTGCTGTTCGTGCTGCTGGCCTTCCTGGCACTGCAAGCCTTCATCGACCTGACGGGCGAGTTGCCGAAGGTGGGCCGCAACGGTTACACCATCCAGTATGCCTTCCTGTACGTGCTGGTGCTGGTGCCGGGGCACGTGTACGAGGTGATGCCGATCGCGGCGCTGATCGGCACGATCTACACGATGGCGCAATTTGCCGCCAGTTCCGAATTTACCATCATGCGCGCATCGAGCATGTCGACGGCGATGGCGGCCGGTTTCCTGTTACGCATCGGTATCGTCTTCGTCGTCATCACTTTCATTTTCGGCGAGTTCATTACCCCGCGCACGGAACCGCTGGCCGAACGCCTCAAGCTGACCTCGCGCGGCGCTGCCGTGTCGAGCGAGTTTCGCTCCGGCCTGTGGACCAAGGACATGGTCAAGAGCGATGGCCTGACGGGCACCGTCACCGGTTCGCGCTTTTTCAATGTCGGCGAAGCGCGTCCGGACGGCCAGCTGAAAAACGTCAAGCTGTATGAATTCGACACCGATATGCGTTTGCGCACCCTCACCGTGGCCAAAGGGGCGACGTATCAGGGCAATAATATCTGGCGCCTGACCGATGTGACGGAAACCTCGTTCTCGAACAGCGCGGCGACTTCGCCCGGCTTCGAGCCGAAGCTGGCGAACTACTATGGGCAGGAAACGAGCCTGGTGCGCACGGTGCAAAGCGCCAGCAAGGACATGACGTCGGAAGTGACGCCGAAGATCCTGACGGTGTCGGCGTCCGATCCCGAGCGCATGTCAGCCAGCGAGCTGGCTGTGTACACGCGCCACCTGGCCGAGAACAAGCAGGAAACGGAGCGTTTCCGCATCGCCTTCTGGAAAAAGCTGATCGATCCGCTGGCCATTTTCGTGCTGATGGCGCTGGCGCTGCCGTTCGCCTACATGCACACGCGCAGCGGCGGCATCAGCCTGAAGATCTTCATCGGCATCATGATCGGCGTCAGCTTCATGCTGGTCAACACCCTGTTTTCGCATCTTGGGCTGCTCAGTACCTGGCCGGCCTTCCTGACGGCGGTGGCGCCGAGCACCCTGTATCTGCTGCTGGCGCTGGGCGCTCTGTGGTGGGTGGAAAGACACTGATGGAGACGAACGTGAAACAGGCACTGATCTTGTTTGCCCATGGCGCGCGCGCCGCATCGTGGGCTGCGCCCTTCGAGCGCCTGCGCGACCTGACCCAGGCGCGCATGCCCGATACGAGCGTGCACCTGACCTTCCTGGAACTGATGACGCCACGCCTGCCCGAACTGGTAGCGACCCTGCTGGCCGAGCTGCCCGTTGGCGCCACCCTGGACATCACGGTAGTGCCGGTGTTCCTGGGACAGGGCGGGCACGTGTTGCGCGACTTGCCGCTGTTGCTGGAAGAGCTGCGCCAGCAGCATCCGGCATTGCGCCTGAAGGTGGTCGAGGCGGTGGGCGAGAACGCCAGCGTGCTCGCTGCCATCGCTGATTACTGCGTGGCGGCGCCAGGCTCCAGCCCTCTCCCTTGAGCGACATCGACATCGTCTACCTGTGGGTTGACGGCGCCGATCCCGCCTGGCGTACGCGCCGGCAGCAGGCGTATGCCGCCTGGGCGCTGGCGCATCCCGGCCAACTGGCCCTGCATGGCAACGTGGCGGGGCGCTATCGCGACAACGGCGAACTGCGCTACAACTTGCGCGCGCTCGAGCGCTTCTTCCCCGGCCACGGCCACATCTACCTGCTGACGGACCGGCAAGTGCCCCATTGGCTGCGCGCCTCACCGCGCCTGACGGTGATCGACCATGCCAGCCTGATGCCCGGCGCCGCCTTGCCCGTGTTCGACTCCGGCCATATCGAATCGTACCTGCACCATATTCCGGGCCTGTCGGAGCGCTTCCTGTATTTGAACGACGACGTATTTTTTGGCGCGCCGTTCGAGCCCGCATTCTGGTTTGGCGGGGAAGGCGAGCGGCGTTTGAGCGTGTTTACGGAGAGCGCGCTGCAGGAGGATATGCCGGACTTGCGCGCCGACGTGGCGGCGCCTGTCAATTGCGCCACCTTGTCGCGGCAATGGCTGTCGGCGCAGTACGCCAACTACCGGCATGAACCGCGCCTGTATGCGCACGCGCCGCGGCCCATGCTGAAAAGCGCGCTGCATGCACTGGAAGGGCTGGCGCCGGCCATGTTTGCCGGCGTGCGCGCGACGGTGTTCCGCTCGTGGCAGGTGCCGGCATTGCTGCCCGACCTGGTGCCGCGCTGGATGGTGCATCAGGGGCTGGCGCGCTCGCGCATGCTCGACCCGCTGCATATCGCCAGCGGCGATGTGGACGCACCGCAGCAGCTTGAGGAGCTGGCGGCGCGTTTCGGCAGCTTGCCGTTTTTCTGTATCAACGATACCTGCGACGAGGCCGAGGACGACGATCCGCGCCTGCTGCGCGTGGCCGCTACCTTGCAGCGGCTGCTGCCGCTGGCGTCATCCTTTGAAATGTGAAGACGATTCAGCCGCTTTTTTCTCAGGTGCCAGGCTGATGCGGGCGGCGGCCGAGCTGTCGGACAGCGAAGCGAGGAACAGCAGCAAATAGGCACCCAGTTCGAAGACTTCCTCGCCCAGCAGCGCGTAGGCGTCCGGCATGCCATGGAAGACTTTCTTGTCGAAGGGCCAGCCGGCGACCATCAGCAAGCCGCCGATGGCCGTCAGGATGGTGATGCGCATGCTGAAAATCAGGCCGGCATGGGCAAATACCTTACGGCAACGCGGCGCGAAAAAGATCAGCACGCGTATCAGTATCAGCAATTCCACCACGCGCAGGGCTTTTTCCAGCTGCGCCCAGGCGGGCGCCGTGCCGAACTGGTCGATATCGAGTTCGCGCAGCAGGAAGCCGAACAGCAGGGCGCACAAGCCTGCATGCATGAGGAAGCGCAAGGACTGGCGGTCAGTCTCTTGCCAGGCGCGCACGCCGTGCACCGTGCAAGCCAGGGCCAGGAACAGCGCCTGCAGCCATTCCAGCAAATGGTTTTCGTCGTCGATATTCGGGAACACTGTCCACAGAGCGATGGAGGCGAGCATGCTGAACAGCACAGCGCTGGCGACGCCGACATTGCTGCGGCTGAACGAAGTCAGGGCTTCGCGCATGGAGGTGAAATTCATGTGTAGTCGTAAGGCTAAAGTTGCGCGGCGCGGTATTGCAGCCTGCGGGCGCAGCTTTTTTCGGGGAGATTGCCAGTGGTTCCGTTCGCCGGGAAGCCGCATGGCAGGCGCTATGGCGGGCAAAGCGCGAATTTCATTGCTATCACGCAATAACTTCTCGAGAAAAGATGCGTGGGCATCGTATCATGTTTCCTCGGAATACGTCGGTTACTGACTTTCAAGTCGGTAAAACATGGTGTGTTAAATCAAGCATGGCGTGCCAGAATGGTCGCTGCTTCTTCGATAGCCTGCTGCGTGCGCGCGGCCATGGCGTCGCCCAGCATCACCAGCACGGGGCCGTGGGTGTCGCCCAGGCCATGTGCCAGGGCGCTCAGCGGCAGGCGCACGATGCGCTGGTCCGGGCGGCTGCAGTTTTCAATCACTACCACCGGGGTGTCGGCACGGCGTCCCTGCGCCAGCAGACGCTGCGCCGTGGCGATGGCTTCGCGGCCACCCATGTATTGCACCAGGGTATCGCAGTCGGGGATGCGCGTCTGGTCCGGTTCGCCCGGCGCCGTGCTGGACGTGAAAAAGGCCACGCTGCGTGACACGCCCCGTTTGGTCAGCGGCTGCTGTGTTGCGGCGGCCGCCGCCAGGGCCGTGGTAATGCCGGGCACCACTTCGACGGCGATACCTGCCTCTTCCAGCGCGCGCAATTCCTCGTCGGCGCGGCCGAACAGCATGGGGTCGCCCCCTTTCAGGCGCACCACGACGGCGTGCTTGCGCGCATTGTCGACCAGTTGCTTGTTGATGAACGCCTGCGCCGTCGACAACTGGCCGCAGCGCTTGCCGACCAGAATCTTTTGCGCCTGGGGGCACAGCTCCAGCATCTCTTCGGTGACCAGCGCGTCGTGCAGCACGACGTCCGCTCGCGCCAGCAGGCGCGCACCGCGCAAGGTCATCAGGTCTTGCGCGCCGGGGCCGGCACCGATCAGGTAGACCTTGCCGGGCAGAGTGGTGGAGTTGTGCATGTTTGCTTTCTTCAGTCGAGACGCCGGTTACAGGCGAACCATTCCCGCCGCGACGGTCTGATGGGTGACTTCATCGATCAGGATGAATGCACCCGTGGCACGGATATCGGCATACGCATCGGCTGCCAGCGCTTGCTGCACGTTCAGGCTGATGCGGGCGATGTCGTTCAGCTTCAAGCCTTCAGCCGGATGGCGCTGCTGCGTATTGATGTCGAGGATCGATTCAATCGCCGTCACTTTTGCCGCCGTCTGCTTCGTGCCGTGCTTGATCCAGTACTTGCGGCGCAGGTCCAGCGCGTCTTCCGACAGCCAGCACACGTCGGCTACCACCTGTTTCAGCAGGGTGGCAGGACGCTCGCTGCTGGCCAGCAAGTCGCCACGCGAAATGTCGAGGTATTCATTGAGCAGCAGGGTCACGGACTGGCCGACCACGGCCGTTGGCAGCGAACCGTCCAGGGTGACGATATCCTTGACGGTTGCCGTCTGGCCCGATGGTTGCACCACCAGGGTGTCGCCGATGCTGACCTTGCCCGCTTCGATGCGGCCCATGTAGCCGCGGAAGTCGTTTGCTTCATGACCATTGTGGCGCGCCACCAGTTGCACGGGGAAACGGAATGGCGTGTCGTGCGATTCGTCGTAGACGGACAAGGACTCAAGCAGCTCGATCAGGGTCGGACCCGTGTACCAGCCCAGTTTGTCGCCGCGTTCGACGACGTTGTCGCCGGTCAATGCGGACAGGGGAATCGGCGTGATGTCCTTCAAGCCCAGCGACTGGGCAAATGTGCGGTAGGCGGCGACGATGCGGTTATAGACCGTCTCATCGTAGTCAACCAGAT
The DNA here is from genome assembly GCF_051380795.1 of Janthinobacterium leeuwenhoeki. Classification (NCBI taxonomy): domain Bacteria; kingdom Pseudomonadati; phylum Pseudomonadota; class Betaproteobacteria; order Burkholderiales; family Oxalobacteraceae; genus Janthinobacterium; species Janthinobacterium leeuwenhoeki. Next base: position 13,031 of record NZ_JBNYXT010000045.1, on the reverse strand, counting down.
CCATCTTGTTGACGGCGACGACCACGTGCTCGATCTGCAGCAAATGGGCAATCGTCGAATGGCGCTTGGTCTGGATCAGGAGTTCCACGCTGCCATCGTCACCGAGTTTGACTTTCGATACGTCGATCAGGATGATGACGGCGTCGGCCGTGGAAGCCCCCGTGACCATGTTGCGCGTGTATTGCTCGTGGCCCGGCGTGTCGGCGATGATGAATTTGCGTTTCGGCGTGGCAAAGTAACGGTAAGCCACGTCGATGGTGATGCCTTGCTCGCGTTCCGCTTCCAGGCCGTCCGTCAGCAGCGACAGGTCGACCGTGTCGCCCACCGTGCGCTTGTGCTTGGAGCGCGACATGGCGTCGAGCTGGTCGGCGAAGATGCCCTTGCTATCGAACAGCAAACGGCCGATCAGGGTGCTCTTGCCATCATCGACGGAACCTGCCGTGATGAAGCGCAGCATGCCGCGCTCTACGCTGTCGGTGAGAGTTGTGTTGGAGATGACTGCGTTCATTAGAAATACCCTGCTTTCTTGCGTTTTTCCATCGAGGCTTCGGAAGTCTGGTCATCCATGCGGGTGGCGCCACGTTCCGTGATTTGCGTGATTGCCGTCTCGGCGATGATGGCGTCGACCGTCGCCGCATCGGATGACACGGGGCAGGTGCACGAGATATCGCCCACCGTGCGGAAGCGCACGATTTGCGTTTCCACGGTTTCGCCTTCGCGCGGCGGCGTCAAATCCGTCAGCGGCACCAGCAAACCGTTGCGCGGGATCACCTGGCGCTCGTGCGCGAAGTAGATCGGCGGCAATTCCAGTTTTTCGCGGGCAATGTATTGCCACACATCCAGCTCCGTCCAGTTCGAGATGGGGAAGACGCGCATGTTTTCACCCGGATGCACGCGGGTGTTATACAAGTCCCACAGCTCGGGACGCTGGGCTTTCGGGTCCCAGGCGCCGAATTCGTCGCGGAACGAAAAAATGCGTTCCTTGGCGCGGGCTTTTTCCTCATCGCGGCGCGCGCCGCCGATGCAGGCGTCAAATTTATGTTCGGCGATGGTTTCCAGCAAGGTCACGGCTTGCGCCGCATTGCGCGAGTCCGTGGCCGGGTTGCGCAGGCGCACGGTGCCGCGCTGGATCGAGTCTTCCACGGAGCCGACGATCAGGCGCTCGCCCAGTTCCGCCACCTTCTTGTCACGGAAGGTGATGACCTCCGGGAAGTTGTGGCCCGTGTCGATATGCACGAGGGGAAATGGGAACTTGCCTGGGCGGAAGGCTTTCTCGGCCAGGCGCAGCAGGACGACGGAGTCCTTGCCGCCGGAAAACAGCAGCGCGGGATTGGCCGATTCGGCCGCCACTTCGCGCATGATGTGGATGGCTTCCGATTCAAGGCTGTCGAGGTGACGCTGGTTCAAAATATTGCTCATATGGGGTGCTTTCTTGTTCTGCTGAGTCTGTTGTGTCTGTTCAGGCTGCCACGGATTTGATGCGTATCAACTTACCGTCCACCATGTGCAGGCCGCATTCCTTGGAGTCCGGATTTTCCCACCACCAACGCCCGGCCCGTACATCTTCGCCCGGCTGGACGGCCCGCGTGCACGGTTCGCAGCCGATCGACGGATAGCCCTGGTCGTGCAGCGCGTTGTAGGGCACGTCGTTGGCGCGGATATACGCCCACACGTCCTCTTCCGACCAGTCCGCCAGCGGATTGAATTTCGTCATCGCGTGCGCCGCATCAATCTCCTGCACGTGCAATTCAGCGCGCGTGGTGGACTGGGCGCGGCGTTGTCCCGTGATCCAGGCCTTGTTGCCGGCCAGGGCGCGGCCCAGCGGCTCGACCTTGCGGATGCGGCAGCATTCGCGGCGCATCTCGACGCTGTTATAAAAGGCGTTGAGGCCATTCTGTTCCACGTAGGCGGCCACCGCTTCGGGCTGCGGGCGGTACAGGGTGATGTCGTGCTCGTAACGGGCCTTGACCTTGTCGAGCACGGCCAGGGTTTCCTGGTGCAACCGTCCTGTTTCCAGAGAAAAGATGCCGATGGGCAGCTTCGCCTTGAGTATCAAGTCAGTCAGCACCATGTCTTCGGCTGCCAGGCTGGACGCGAACACGGCCGGCGAAAAGTCCGCGGCGATGCGTGTCAGCGTTTGCTCGGTGGCGTGAATCAAAGAAGTCAAATCGCTCATGACGGGCCCTCAGATGCCGGCCGCGTTGTCGAGGTCAGGATTCTGGCCTTCGCGCTGGTGACGGCGGAACAGCGGTGATTTTTGATCCCACGAGGCCTGATAGGTTTCCGAAAAGACGGACAGCCCTTTCAGAGCGTCATGGATGCTGCGGTCCGGACGCGTCGCATACGCATCGAAGCCGACCCGGTGCATGGAAAACAGCTGGTCGCGCAGCACGTCGCCGATGGCGCGCAATTCACCCTGGAAACCCAGGCGGGCGCGCAGGTTGAAGGCGATGGAATAGCCGCGGCCATCCGTGAATTTCGGGAAGTCCACGCCGATGACGGGCAGTTGCGCCACGTCGGCAGCCAGTTCTTCCGGCCGCTCGTCGCTGGCCAGCCAGACGCCGATGTCGGGCAGGCGCGCCAGCAGGCTCTCGCGCTGGGCTTGCCACACGGGCAGGGGCACGATGACCTTGCCGGCAGGCACGACGACCGTTTCCGGCGTGTCGTTTTCATCGAGGCGCAGCAAGCCCCAGGCATTCGGCACCACGGCGGCGTTCTTGATGATTTCTTCGCGTACTTCAAACATATTCGTCTTCTCCCACCAGGTTGCCGACCGTGATCGGCGTTGCATAGACATGTTCCTTGAACGGCGCCAGGCCCAGGCGCTGGGCCGTGTCGACGAAGCGCTCACCTTCATGGCGGTCGCGCACGTAGACGTGCAGCAGGCGGCCGATGACTTCAGGCATCTGCAGGGAAGAGAACGATGGTCCGATGATCTTGCCGATGGCCGCGTTGTTGCCTTGCGCGCCGCCAATCGACACTTGATACCATTCGCTGCCATCCTTGTCGACGCCCAGGATGCCGATGCTGCCCACGTGATGGTGGCCGCAGGCATTGATGCAGCCGGAAATATTCAGTTCGATTTCGCCGATGTCGTGCTGGAAGTCGATGCTGTCGAAACGTTCCGCAATGGCGGCCGCGATCGGCAGCGACTTGGCGTTGGCCAGCGAGCAGAAATCGCCGCCCGGGCAGCAGATCATGTCCGTCAGCAAGCCGATGTTCGGCGTGGCCAGGCCGTGCGCCTTGGCTTCCTGCCACAGTTTGAATAGTTTCGATTGTTCCACATCGGCCAGTACCAGGTTTTGCTCATGCGTCACGCGCAATTCGCCAAAGCTGTAGCGGTCGGAGAGATCGGCCACGAAGTCGATCTGCTCGGCCGTCGCATCGCCAGGTGGCACACCCGTTTTCTTCAAGGACAGTACTACGGCCACGTAGCCGGGGCGCTGGTGCGGCTTGACGTTGCGCGCCAGCCAGTTCACATACGCCTTGTTGTCCGCGTGTTCCGCCTTGTAATCGAGTTCCGGCAGGGGCAGGTAGGCGGGCGGATTGAAAAAATCCGCCACGCGCTGCATTTCCTCGGCCGTCAATGTTTCCGGCCCATCCTTCAAGTCGACCCACTCTGCTTCTACCTGGCGCGTGAATTCTTCCACGCCGATGGCTTTCAACAGAATCTTGATGCGCGCCTTGTATTTGTTGTCGCGGCGGCCGTGCAAGTTGTACACGCGCATGATGGCCTGGATGTACGTCAGCAAATGTTGCCACGGCAAGAATTCGCGCACGACGCTGCCCAAAATCGGCGTGCGGCCCATGCCACCGCCCGCCATCACCTTGAAGCCCACTTCGCCAGCCTCGTTGCGCACGGCCGTCAAGCCGATATCGTGCACGGCGATGGCGGCGCGGTCTTCTTCGGCGCCATTGATGGCGACCTTGAATTTACGCGGCAGGGCGATGAACTCGGGGTGGAAGGTGCTCCACTGGCGCAACACTTCCGCATACGGGCGCGGATCGATGATTTCATCGGCCGCGACGCCGGCGTACGGATCCGATGTTGTATTTCGGATACAGTTGCCCGAGGTCTGGATCGCGTGCATTTCCACGGAGGCCAGGTCCGTCAGGATATCGGGCGTTTGCTCCAGCTCGATCCAGTTGAACTGGATGTTCTGGCGTGTCGTGAAGTGGCCATAGCCGCGGTCGTATTTGCGCGCGATGTGCGCGAACATGCGCATCTGCTTCGACGACAGCAAGCCGTACGGCACGGCGATGCGCAGCATGTAGGCGTGGCGTTGCATGTACAAGCCGTTTTGCAGGCGCAGCGGAATGAATTCCTCTTCCGTCAGTTCATTGGCGATACGGCGCGCAACCTGGTCTCGGTACTGGGCGATGCGTTCTTTGATGATGAGGTGGTCGTACTGATCGTAATGGTACATATCAATTCCTAAAAAAGCCGGGGTGCTGGAAGATTGCCTGGGATTATGTTCTTGATACTGCTCTTGTCACTTGTTCGGTAATTAATAGATTAGCTTCACTGCCACGCCGGTCAAGGTCATCGCCAGCAGTACGCGTAAAAACTTTTCCGGCACCGAGCGGGCGACCCAGGAACCGAGCGTGATGCCGGGCAGGGAGCCGACCAGCAGCGAGGCCAGCAATTCCCAGTGGATGGAACCGAGCCACCAGTGGCCGAGAGCGGCGATGGCCGTCAGGGGCACGGCGTAGGCGATATCGGTGCCCGCCACTTCGGCTGAGCTCATGCGTGGATACAGCATCACCAGCAGGGTCGCGCCGATGGCGCCGGCGCCGATCGACGAGACCGTCACCAGCACGCCCAGCACGGCGCCGGAAATAATGGTCGCGGCGGCAAGCTTGTTGCCTTGTAATTGTTTCTCGGGATGCGCATTGATCCAGGCCAGCATGCGGCCCTTGAAAATGAGTGCCACGACGGTCAGCAGCACAGAGCCGGCGATCGAGTAACGGATGATCTGGCCGATTTCCGGCGACAGGGTGCCGAACGATTTCAGGGCCAGGGTCGCGATGACGGCGGCGGGCAGGGCGCCGATGCACAGGCGTTTGACGATATCCCAGCGGATGGTGCCGCGCAGGCGGTGCGTCAGGGTGCCGGCGCTCTTGGTAATCGAGGCGAACGCCAGGTCGGTGCCCACGGCTACGGAAGGCGGCACGCCAAACAGCAGGGTTAACAGCGGCGTCATCAGCGAACCGCCGCCCACGCCGGTCATTCCTACGAGTAATCCTACGGCAAATCCTGAGACTATATAAGACAAAGTCATGCTTGCACCCCCAAAGTACTCGCAATAGTAATAAACTTAGTGTTTATTCCAAACTACTTAGTACGCATTTGCTTATATGCGATATGCGTATATGCATGAACGCAAAATCATGGGTGGGGCGGAAACTCGGCAAATCACGGCAATCTAGGGCAAACCAGCAATGAATCTCCATCAACTGCGCTTCGTGCGCGAAGCGGTCCGGCAGAATTACAACCTGACGGATGCCGCCAAGGCCTTGTTTACGTCGCAACCGGGCGTATCGAAAGCCATCATCGAGCTGGAGGAAGAGCTGGGTGTAGACATTTTTACACGCCATGGCAAGCGCATCCGTGGCTTGACGGAGCCGGGCCGCCTGGTGCTGGAATCGGTCGAGCTGATCATGCAGGAAATCGACAGCATGAAGCGCATCGGCAAGGAATTCGCGGCGCAGGACAGCGGCAGCTTTACCATTGCCACCACGCATACGCAGGCGCGCTACACCTTGCCCAAGGTGGTGCAAGCCTTCATGCTAAAGTTCCCCAAGGTTAGATTATCGTTGTTGCAAGGCAATCCGCGCCAGATCGCCGAGATGGTGCAGCGCGACCAGGCCGATCTGGCCATCGCCACGGAATCGATCGCCGCCATCGATGGCCTGATCACCTTGCCCTGTTATCAATGGGAACATGTGGTCGTGGTGCCGGTCGACCATCCGCTGCTCAAATCGAAGTCCGTGACCCTGGAGGAGATCGCCGCCTTCCCGCTGATTACCTATGATAGCGCGTTCGCCGGACGCAACAAGATCGACCACGCTTTCGTGCTGCGCGGCTTGAAGCCGGACGTCTTGCTGGAAGCCATCGATGCCGACGTCATCAAGACTTATGTCGAGTTGGGCATGGGGATTGGTATCATAGCGGGTATGGCCTTCGATGCCGAGCGCGACAAAGGCTTGCGTTCCATCCCTGTCGGCCACCTGTTTGGCATGAATGTGTCGCGCGTGGCCGTCAAGCAGGGCGCGTATTTGCGCAGCTATATCTATACCTTTATCGAGTTGCTGACGCCGACACTGAACCGCAAGCTCATCGAGCAGGCGATGAGCGGCGATAAAGAGCACTACGAACTATAACAATGCATGAAGTGGACCGGGCGAGGTGCCTGGCCAAGATTATTTAAGAAGAGAAGAAACAATGATTACCGATCAGCTTGCCAAATATTACGCCACCATCGCGCAGCAGTACGAGCGCGTCTATGACAAGCCCGAACGCCAGGAAGACCTGGAAGTGTTGCGCGACAAGGTCGCCGACGTGCTGGAAGGCCACACCGTGCTGGAGCTGGCTTGCGGTACCGGCTACTGGACGGAAGTGGTCGCCGAGTCGGCCGAGTCCGTGCTGGCCACCGATATCAACGATGAAATGCTGGCGCTGGCACAAAAGCGCGGCTTGCCCGACAACGTCACCTTCGCCAGGCTCGACGCGTTTAACTTGCCCGATGACTTGCTGGGCAAGTTCACTGCCGTGTTCGCCGGCTTCTGGTGGTCGCACGTCAAGCGCGAAGACCAGGACAAATACCTGAAGCAATTGCGCAGCAAGCTGGGCAAGGACATCCTGCTGGTACTGATCGACAATTCCTATGTCGATGGCAGCAGCACGGTCATCGCGCGTACTGACCTGGAAGGCAACACCCACCAGTTCCGCACGACGGATGGGGGCGAGCGCTATGAAGTGCTGAAAAATTTCCCATCGGATAGCCACTTGCGCAAGAAGTTTGCCCACTCGGCCCGCGAAATTCGCATGAAGCGCCTGGAATACTATTGGCTGCTGAGCTGCCGCCTGAAATAAGGCCGGAACGGCAACATCAACCGCCCTCGGGCGGTTTTTTTTCGGTGCGCCAGGCATGGCGCGACGCGCGCGAGCGCGGCTCGACTGACTGTGGTGGTTAGTTGAGTGACTTGGAGGTGAAAGTCCTCTGCACACCCGGCAAGGGGAAGTGCTAGCTGAACGGCAAGGGTGTCCGTCGCAAGGCGGAATCTGAAGGAAGCCGCAGGCAAAATGCTGGTCTGACGCACAGGAAGCGGATTAGGCGGCGTAGCGGGGTAAGCAGTCCGATATCTGTAAAGCCCGATACTTGCACGGAACGCTATGACGTAGATCCGACAGACATAAGCATGAAGGTCGCGCGAATTACCCTGGGAGGCCCATCAATCTGCCTCGTGCTACCGGCATCGCAAGGTGCCGGGATGGATTGGTGGGAGTCAGCAGAGGCCATATTAGCCGCTCGGAACCGGAGTGGTGAAGGGCTGAACCTGACATGAGTGGACAGTCACGCGTGCTCTCTGAGCGGGCAGGGCGCAAGCCTCTGATAAAGGAGGGCCTTGGTCAATGGACGAGACCGGAAGTCTTTGCCGTAACCGAGGTGCTTGCAGACCGACAGGCGACACGACGCACGAAACCAAGCTCGCTGGGGCAACCCAGTAGTCAGGAAACGCCGGATACGTGATCCGTACGTCCGGTGTTGTGGGAGGACGGCGGGGGCAACCCCGCCTCCTACCCGATCCTGTTGTTTTTATCTGACAAGATGTTGTGCTAAAAAACAACATCTTGTCGATGTCATATTGTTGAAGTATTTGGTGGGCATGATTCGGTTCAGCAGCTAAGCAGCAACATTCTTGTCCAACCTAATGTAGAGAATCTCAAGTGAAAAAAATTACTCTGGCAGCATTGATCATCGGCACCTTCGCAGCAGCTACGGCACAAGCACAATCGAACGTCACCGTGTACGGCCTGGTTGACCTCGGTATTGCCAAGACCACTGGCCAGCCGACGGTACAACGCGAAAACAATGCGTCGCGCCTCGGTTTCAAGGGTACGGAAGATCTGGGTGGCGGCCTGTCCGCAATTTTCAACCTGGAAAGTGAATTCCTGGCTGACACCGGCGCGCAAAAAGGCGTGTTATTCGATCGTCAAGCTTACGTGGGCTTGAAAGGCGCGTTCGGTACCGCCATTCTGGGCCGCACCAAGAACCTGGTCGATGGCACCATCGCCCGCGTCGATCCTTTCAACACCTACGGCGTGGTCGGCAAGAACAATGAAACGCTGCTGCGTTCGGGCGTCGGCACGTCGCGCGTCAACAACGCCGTGACCTACAACAGCCCAAGCTTTGCAGGTTTTGTGGGTAGCCTGCAATACGTGCTGAGCGAAGTCAACAGCGCTGACGCAGGCGTGATCGGCCTGGCAACCTACGACAACGGCCCGATCAGCTTGCACGCTGGCTACGAAAAAGCCGTGCAAGCAACGGCAACGGCCGCCAAGCCTGACCTGTGGTCCATCGGTGGCGGCTATAAATTCGGCCCGGCCAAGATCACGGCCGCCTACTCGAAAGGCGACACCAAGGTGGCTGCCAACGGCGAATTCAAGTCTTACCTGATCGGCCTGAACTACACGGTTGGCGGCGGCGATGCCAAAGTGTCGTACGGCAAGCAAGAGCAAAGCAATAACAAGTTCAAGGATCGGGACACCATCAAGGAATTCGGCGTCGGCTACGATTACCACCTGTCGAAGCGTACCGACGTGTACGCTTACGCTGGCCGCGAGCGCGTCAAATCGCTGACTTCGTACCAGATCGGCCTGGCACACAAATTCTAAGCATCATTCGATGTGATGGAGTGGAGGCGCCTGCGGGCGCCTTTTTTATTGCATCGCCGCTGCTGCCGCTTCCGCATGCATGGGCAGCGAGATTTCGATGCGCGTGCCGCCTAACTCGCTATCGGCGCCGATATGGATGCTGCCATTCAAGCCCCAGACCCGCTCGCGCATGCCCAGCAAGCCCAGCGCCGTGGCTTTTTCCAGGTCGTGTTCAGCGATGCCGCGGCCGTCATCCTGGATGGCGATGGCCAGCGAGGAGTCGATGCGGTGCAGGGCGATGGTGATGTGGCTGGCCTCGGCATGGCGCGCGATATTCGTCAGCGCTTCTTGCACGATGCGGTAGATGGCCGTGCTGCGTGCATCGTCAAGCACCAGGTCGGCTTCGTCGGCCAGCAAGTCGAAATGGATGGCGCGGCGCAGCAGGAAGTCGTGGCGCAGTTTTTGTAGGGCAAAATACAATCCCCCTTCATCGAGTGCGCGCGGGCGCAGGTTGCTGGCGATGCGCCGCAGCGAGGTGATGGCTGTCACCAGCAAGCCGTCCATGCTGTGCAGCAGCGCTTGCAGGGAGGTGGTGGTGTCCGTGTGCTGGCGCACCAGAGTCAGGTCGCCCCGCAAGGTGGCCAGCAATTGTCCCAGATCATCATGTAGTTCACGCGCGATATGCTTGCGCTCTTCTTCGCGGATCGATTGCAACGCGCTCGACAATTCACGCAATTGCGAAAAGGAGCGGGCCAGCTGTTCATGCATTTGCTGTCGCGTACTGATTTCACGCACGATGATGGTATACACGCTATGGCCGTCCTCCTGCATGGCAGAGAGCGAACCTTCGAGCGGAAACATGTCGCCATCGCTGCGCCGTCCCGTCAAGGTGTAATCGGTGGCGCGCCGGCCCGTCAGGCGCAGCTTCTGGCTGATGTCGCCAAACGGCGAATCGCCATCGTGCTTGCCCAGGCCGCCCAGGGTGCGCAAGTCGCGCAGGATGTAGTTGCCCAGGCGCATGCCGCGCATGCCTCTGGGCGTGTCGTCGAACAATCTGGCTGCCGCCGCGTTCGCATGCAGGATGATTTGCCTGCTGTCGATGCTGATGATGGCGTCGCTGGCGCTGTCGATGATGGCCTGGCCACGCGCCTGCCGTTGCCGGCGGGCTTTCAGTGGCGGAAAAAGGCACAGCAAAAGCGCCGCCGCCATGCCCAGCGGCAGGATGCGCAGCAGGGTGGGGCTGCCTCGGTCAGGCATGGGGTTCTCCTTGCGAACGTGTACGAGGGCAGGCAAGACAGGAATGACGGACAGGACTTTAGCCTATGCCTGTTGGCGCGGCGTGGCTTGATGTGGCGCAGGAAGGGGAAGAAGAGTGTCATGTGCCGCACCGGCCTGGGCCGGGCGGCGGCCAGAGACTTACATTTGCTTGAACAGGTGCAGGAAGCTGCGGCTCACTTCGAGCTTGTCGGACTTGCCTTTGATGAGCACCAGGTGGCGGCCACGGATGTCGCGCGTCACGCCTTCGATGGCATTCACATTGACCAGGGTGGCGCGGTGGATTTGCCAGAACAGCGAAGGATCGAGTTCCTCGGCCAGATCGCGCACGGGCTTGCGGATCAGCGCCTCATACTTGGCTGTCTGCACGCAGGTGTATTTCTCGTCAGAACGGAAGAATAGAATCTCTTCCACGGGGATCATGCGCAAGTCCTGGCCGATGCTGGCCTGTATCCATTGCAAGTAGGTGGGCTTGGCCGTGATTTTTTCCGCCAGTTGCGACAGCATGGCCGTGACGCTGCTGTTGACGTCCAGGGCCGGCTTGTTCAAGTGCGTTTTCAGGCGTTCCACCGTCACCAGCAAGCGCTCATGTTCGGGCGGCTTGAGCACGTAGTCGACGGCGCCCCGTTCGAAGGCTTCGACGGCGTGGGTATCATAGGCCGTGACGAAGACGATATGGGTCTTGCCACCAATCACTTGCGCCGCTTCCATACCCGTCTTGCCCGGCATGCGGATATCGAGAAAGGCAAAGTCCGGTTTGAGTTGCTCCACCAGTTCGATCGCTTCGTCGCCATTCTTGGCTTCGCCGATGATTTCCAGTTCCGGCCAGGCTTGGCCCAGGCGCAGGCGCAGCTGGTCGCGCATCAGTCTTTCGTCGTCGGCAATAATAGCGGTAGGCATAGGTCTCAAGAGTGAACAGGCGAAGATTGATTATTCAATGATTTAGCGTTTTTATCAACTGTCTTATTTGGACAGCAGATACGGTACTTCGATCACGGCGCACACGCCGGACGGTTGATTTGGCGTAATGGTCAGGCTGCCCTGGTCACCATGCAACAGCTTCAGGCGTTCGCGGATGGTGGGCAAGCCGAGCCCCGTGCCATCGCTGGGCACCACGCCAAAGCCGAGGCCGTCATCGGTGACCGTCACGCGCAGCTTGCTGTGTGCCACTTCGGCCACGATGCGCAGGGTGCCGCCTTCCGGTTTGACTTCCAGGCCGTGCTTGATGGCATTTTCCACCATCGATTGCAGCATCATGGGTGGGAAGGCGGCGCTGCGCAGGCCATCGGGAATCTGGAAATCGACGGTCAGGCGTTCTTCCATGCGCATTTTCAGCAGGTTCAAGTATGCTTGCACCATGTCCGCTTCACGGCCCAGGTTGGTAATCAGGGCGTTGTCGCGCATTTGCGGCAGCACGGCGCGCAGATACTGGATCAGGCTGCGCTGCATCTTGGCCGCGCGCGGTGGATCAACCTGGATCAAATGCTCGACGGAGGCCAGCGTGTTGAACAGGAAGTGCGGCTCGACTTGCGCCTGCATCATCTGCATCTTCGCTTCGCTGAGCTGGCGCTGCATGGATGCGCGCTCGGCTGCCTCGTTTGCCGTGACGGTTTGCGCTTCCGCACGTTTCTTGCCGCCCACCAGGGCCTTCATGGCAAACAGGGCCAACACCAGCAAGGACACGAAGCTCTTGAACCAGGTCGACGCTTGTTGGTGATAGCGCGACACTTTTTGTTCTGCCGCATCATCGACCGCTTCTTCAATGGCATTCGACAACTCTTCACCGATTTGCGGCGGCAATTCAATATGGACTTCTTCCCCTGATGCATTGGTGGTCACCGGATAATTGGGCTTGGCGGGGACTGCTGGTGGTTCAGGCGGTTCCGGTGGCACGCTACTGGCTTGTGCGTCAGCCTCGGCGGCATCGGCGGGATCGCTGGCGGCATCGGCTGCGCTACTGCGCCGGTTCTTGCTGTTGCGGGGGTTGAAATGGATACCCGTATCGTCGATCAGGATATTGGTTTCACCCGAGCCCTTGCTGCTGCGTTTATGCGACTTGATGACAACTTCCTCGTCCGGGCTGGACGAGAATAGTTCATCTTGCAAAATGGAACCAGCGATCAGGGCCAGCGCCGCGAACAGGAAAAATTTCCACCAGGACAGCTGGGTGACCCAGGTCGTCGTCGCGTCGAATGCCCGTTGCAACCAAGCGAGGATGGTTTTCAACAATTGGGGCAGGCTGGAAATCGGAAGCATGGGGAGCACTTTCAAGTACAAGAGTTAATCGACGCAGCGGGCAAGTTTAACCCCTTGTTGAGTAGCGTCAGAGTCTGATGTTGCCACTGTGCCTAAAGACCACGAACTACGCCAGCCGATTGCGACAGGCTGCACAAAAAGGCGCTTGAAGTGAAGACAAGGCTTGCTGGGCGGTGAGGGTGGAAAAATAGCCCTTGCGGGGCGCGCGGGGCAGGGCTATAATTCGCCCCCTCGCTGAACGACGCATGCAAATGCTGAGTGAAGTGGGTAAAAAAGAAGGTTGACGAAATGCTGCAAACGCTTCATACTCTTCCTTCTTCGCAGCTGACAAACACAACGCTTTGTCAATAGCGCGAAAGCAGTACCGATCACAGTTCTTTAACAATTAACAGTCGATAAGTGTGGGCATTTGGTGTAAGTGCAGCGTCGATCTTCGGATTGGCGTCTAACTTAAAATATCAAATGTTCACAAGAAATAATGAAATAGGATACTTCTTCGGAAGTAGCCTGTCAGTTTTTTGAGTGAGCGACCCGTCAGCAATGACGGTGCCTGTAAAAGGGCAAAGTAACAGAGATTAAACTGAAGAGTTTGATCCTGGCTCAGATTGAACGCTGGCGGCAT
>NZ_JBNYXT010000044.1:0-39756 GCF_051380795.1 Janthinobacterium leeuwenhoeki | reverse complement strand
TGGTTAGTCTTCTCAATGACGAACGGCCCGATCGAAAATTCGACCGGGCCGTCAAGGCAAAACCAAAGCGCTATGCCATGCGCGTTCTACGAAAACCTGCTTAACTGAACGGCATTACCGCGAAGCGGGTTTTTCAAGGGCATTGCCGTAGCTTAGTGCTTCATCGCCGGCATCGCGGTTGACGTCGAGGTGGCGCCCAGCGGACGCGCCACGGCATTGACTTCGATCGTTTCGCGGCGCTTGTCCTCGCCTTCGACGACCAGGGTCAGCGGGATCTTGTCGCCCGCCTTCACCTGCCCTTTGAGTTCGAGCAGCATCACGTGGTAGCCACCCGGCTTGAGTTCGACGGCTTTGCCGGCTGGCAAGGCGATTTCCTTGACCTGGCGCATGCGCATCATATTGTCCGTCATGCTCATTTCATGGATTTCCGCCACGCCGGCCACGGGCGAGCGCACTTCCAGCAGGCGCATGGCTTTTGGCGCCGTGATCTGCATGAAGGCGCCCGTGGCTTTTTGCTGCGGCACGGTGGCGCGCACCCACGGGTCGCTAATCTGCACGGAAGTCTGGGCAACGGCGGAGAAGGACAGCACGGTCAGGGCCGTGGCCAGCAGGGTTTTCAGATGGGTCATGATTATTTCCTCACTATGGTTATAAGGTGTATTTCGATTTCATCAGGGTCTTGATGTCCTGCACGCACTCGTCGCCCGTCAACTGGTGTTTCAGACCCAGGCGCATGCGTCCCTCGGCATCGAGCACATAGCTGATGGCCGTGTGGTCCATCGTGTAAGAACTGCCGCTCGGCACGCGGCGGTAGAAGACCTTGTAATTGAAGGCAGTCTGCGCCGTCGCCTGCGGGTCCGTGCGCAAGCCCAGGAAACTGGGGTCGAAGGCGCGCATGTATTCTCCCAGCAACTCGGGCGTATCGCGCTCGGGGTCGATGCTGATGAAGATCACTTGCAGTTTGTCAGCGTCCGGCCCCAGTTTCTGGCGGATTTCCAGCGCGCGCGACAGGGCTGTCGGGCACACGTCAGGGCATTGTGTGAAGCCAAAGAAGACCATCACATACTTGCCCTTGAAGTCGGCCAGGGTGTAGACCTTGCCGTCGGGGCCGCTCAACTTGAAGTCGGGCTTGTAATCGCCTCCCGTCAAGTCCAGACCGTTGTAATGGGGTTTCGGCGCAGGTTCGCAAGCGGCAAGCGTGAGCAATCCCGCCGTACCTGCGAGAAGAAAAAGACGACGTTTCATGGCAATTCCGGCCCGATGGGCGTAGTGGATACAGTTAAGACGTGGAAGGCGTGACTGGTGTGCTCAGGCAGCCAAAGGGGGGCCGCGCGGGCTGGCGCCCAGCCACGCGAATGGCGCTCGCGGCGCCTGGTAAAACGATGGCGGATAGTGGTCGTGGCCCGTGATGACGGCCAGGGGCGAGGATGATGAAGGCGGCAGGCCCGCACTGCCCGCATGGCTCATGCAGAACGGGCAATGCTCGATGTGGTGCAGCACGGAATCGGTGGTGGACTTGGCGGCCGGCGCCAGGTACGCTTGCGTGTAGACGGCGCCGCTGGCCGAGCAAATCTCGACGACGGCCCCATTCGCATTCGCCTGCAGCGAGGCAAACGCATACGACAGGGACGGCGACAGCGCATTGAGCAGTATCGCCAGGCAGGCGAACCACATATGCCACTGTTTGCGCTTCAATAAAGATCCCATGGCCCCGATTATAGCGGAGTATGGCTATCGCGTTGTGCAGGCGCGCCCGCGTGGCCGCGCAGGAACAGGCTGGGGCGCACGCCGGCCACGTCCACGCAGGCGTCGCAAAACGCGGGGATCGAGGCAAAGCCGGAGCCGGCGGCCACTTGCGCCAGGTCGCGCTCGCCGTCTTCGCCATCGGCATCCGCTTGCGCCGCCGTGTGCAGCGCATGCGCCAAACGCTGTTCGCGCACCAGGCTGAGCAGTGCTTCTCCCTCGGAAAACAGCCGCGCCCTGGCCTTGTGCGGCGTCACTTGCCACAGGGCCGCCAGACGCGCCGCCGTCCATTTGCCTTGCGGCGTATCAAAGATGTGCTGCGCCAGCGCCTGGCTCCAGCGCTTGCCGCCGCCGTGACCGGTATCCGTTTCATCGCCTTCCAGCGCCAGCGTGAACACGGCCGGCTTGCCCCGCCCCGGCATCACGTCGCAGGCAAAGCGCAGGAAAGCGGGCACGACGAAACTGTCGCCGCTGGCCAGCTTCTTGGTGGTGATTTCATTATGCAAAGTCACAAAACCCTGGCGCACGGTAACGCGCAGCCTGAGCGGAAAACGCAAGCCCAGCAAGTGCAAGGGATGATCGGAAACGAGGGCCATGCGTCAGGTCAAGGTGGTGAACGAGTCATCAGCATGCCACACATCGCGCAAGCAGTCTGTCATCACAGCGACGCCACGCCATAACGGCGCAAGCCATCGAGGTCGACCACGCGGATGGATTGGTAGGCGATGCTGATCAGTTTTAATTCGGCGAGGCGGCCCAGCGCCAGGTTCACGCGCTGGCGCGAAATACCGGTCAGCAAGCCGATTTCTTCCTGCGACAGCTCAAGCACCCTGGAGGTGCGCGGGTATAACATGGGATGAAATAGCTGCGCGATGGCTTGCGCCACTTGCGCGTCGACGGCCAGCAGGCGCTGGTTCTGGATGGTGGCGATGAATTGGCCCATGCGTTCGTTCAACTGGCGAATGACGAAGGCGTTGAAGGAAAGGCTCTCGGCCAGCAGCAGATGAAACAAGTCCACCGGCACGAGGATCAGGTCCGCGGCGCGCACGGCCACCACGTCGTAGCGGCGCAGTTCGCGCTTGAGCACGCTACCCTCGCCACACCAGCCGCCCGCCGGCACGCCGGAAAACGTGGCGCCGCGCCCATCGGCGTTGTAGACGGCCAGCTTGATCAAGCCCGTGTGCACGCCGATCCAGTGCGCCGACGGTTCGCCGCGCCGCGTGATGAAGGCGCCCGCCGCGTAATGCCGGAGCACACTGCCGGCGCGCAACAGGGCCTGATGCCGGCTATCGAGGGCCGTGAACCAGTCGTGGCTATCGAGTTCAGGCACGGCACGGTCTACACTGTCGTTGCTATCCATTCCATCTTTCAGACTTGTCACTAAGATGACAGTGATTTTCCAACGCCGGTGCTATGCTCACCGGTATCAATCCCGAAACAGGGAGCTAGAGATTTTTTACCAGGAGACAAGCATGACAGCTGATTTCAACACCGGCCTCGGCAAAAACAGCGCCAACTACGCCGCCCTCACCCCGCTCGACTATATCGCCAGGGCAGCCGCAGTATATGGCAATCGCCTGGCAATTGCACATGGCGCCGTGCGCCAGACGTGGGGCGTAACGTATGCGCGCACGCGCCGCCTGGCGTCAAGCCTCATCAAGCTGGGCGTGGGCACGGGCGACACGGTGGCCGTGATGCTGCCGAATACCCCCGCCATGGTGGAAGCGAGCTTCGGCGTCCCGATGGCCGGCGCCGTCCTCAATGCCCTGAACATCCGCCTCGACCTGGCCTCGCTGACCTTCATGCTGCGCCATGGCCAAGCCAAGGTACTGCTGGCCGACACGGAATTTGCCGAGCTGGCGCGCCAGATGGCGGCGCAGATTCCCGGCTTGCGCGTGATCCAGGTCAACGACGTGCTGGGCCCGGAAGTGGCAGCCTTTTCCGACCTCGACTATGAAAGCTTGCTGGCCAGCGGCGACCCCGAATACGACTGGCAGGGGCCGGCGGACGAATGGGATGCCATCGCCTTGAACTACACGTCCGGCACCACGGGTGACCCGAAAGGCGTGGTCTACCACCACCGTGGCGCGGCCCTGAATGCCCTGTCGAACATATTAGAGTGGGACATGCCCAAGCATGCTGTCTACCTGTGGACCTTGCCCATGTTCCACTGCAATGGATGGTGCTTCCCGTGGACCATCGCCGCCCGCGCCGGCGTCAACGTCTGCCTGCGCAAGTTCGAACCGAAACTCGTGTTCGACCTGATGCGCGAATTGCGCATCACCCACTATTGCGCCGCGCCCATCGTGCACGCGGCCCTGGCCAACGCGCCGGCCAACTGGCGCGACGGCATCGATTGGACCGTGCGCGGCATGGTGGCTGGCGCGCCACCGCCAGCGGCCATGGTGGCGAAGATCGAAGCCATGGGTTTTGACTTGATCCACTCGTATGGCTTGACGGAAGTGTATGGCCCGGCCGCCATCTGCGCCGAGCAGGACGAGTGGGCAGCCTTGAGCCAGGAAGAGCGGGCCGTATTAAAGTCGCGCCAGGGCGTGCGCTACCACTTGCAAAGCGCTGTCGCCGTGATCGACCCGGAAACCATGCAGCACGTGGCGGCCGACGGCGAACAGATCGGCGAGATCATGTTCCGTGGCAACATCTGCATGAAGGGTTACTTAAAAAATGAAAAGGCGACGCAGGAAGCGTTCGCCGGCGGCTGGTTCCACACGGGCGATCTGGGCGTCATGTATCCGGACGGCTATATCAAGCTGAAGGACCGCAGCAAGGACATCATCATTTCCGGCGGAGAAAATATTTCCAGCGTGGAAGTGGAAGATGCGCTGTACCACCACCCGCAAGTGCTGGCCGCCGCCGTCATCGCCCAGCCGGACGAGAAATGGGGTGAAACGCCATGCGCTTTTGTCGAGCTGCGCGAAGGCGGCACGGTGACGGAAGCGGAATTGATCGCCTTTTGCAAGAACAACCTGGCTGGCTTCAAGGTGCCGAAAGCCATTTATTTCGGCCCCCTGCCCCGCACGTCGACAGGCAAGATCCAGAAGTTCGAATTGCGCAAGCGCATGCAGTCGGACAAGGCCATCGACGTCTGATCAAGACCTGTCAGTCGCGCTTGCCTTGCAGCCACGCCGGCTGCGCCACCACCAGGCGCGCAAAGCTGGCGATGCTGGCCACGGCAGCGAACCCTGCCGCCAGGCACAGCGCATATGTCGTGCCCCGGCTGGCGGAAATGGTAAAGCAGTAGGCGACCAGCGCCGCGCCCGTCGCTTGGCCGATCAGGCGCGAGGTGGCCACCACGCCGCTGGCGCCGCCGGCCCGCTCGGGCGGTGCGCTGCCCATGATGGCTTTCAAATTAGGTGCCTGGAAGAAACCGAAGCCGATGCCGCACAAGGCCATGCGCCAGCCGATGTCAAACACGCTGGGGTGGGCCGGCATCCACACCAGGGTCAGCAAGCCGCCAGCCAGCGCCGCCAGGCCGATACCGCCCAGCACGCCAGGTGAATAACGGTCGCTCAAACGCCCGGCCACGGGCGCCATCACGGCCACCAGCACGGCCCACGGCGTCATCAAAAAACCCGTCTCAACGGGCGAACGGCCCAGTGTCACTTCAAAATAGAATGGCAGCGAGACGAAGGCCAGCCCCTGCGCCGCAAACGTGCAGATGGCCGTCAGCGACGACAGCAGGAATAATGGACGGCGGAACAGGTCGATCGGCAACATGGGCGCCGCATGCCCCGCCTGGCGGCGCAGCAGCAAGATAAAGAACACGGCCACGGCCACCAGTTCCGCCAGCAAGACGGCGCTGGACGCGTGATGGGCCGCGTCGCCGAACAGCAAAATGAGCAAGCCGAAGGCGCCCACGTTGTACAGCGCCGTGCGCGCATCGAGCGTGTGCCCGGACAGTTTTGTCGCCGGCAGCATGCGGCTGGCCAGGAAAAAGCCCGCCACGCCCAGCGGCACATTGATGGCAAACAGCCATGGCCACGACGCCGTTGCCAGGATCAGCGAGGCGGCCGTGGGGCCGATGGCGAACGCGACGGCCACCACCAGCGCATTGTTGCCAAACGCGCGGCCCAGCAAATGTTTAGGGTACAGGGCGCGCAGCAGCGCCGTATTGACGCTCATCATGGCGCTGGCGCCGACGCCTTGAAACAGCCTTGCCACCACCAGCGATGGCAAGGACCAGGCCAGTGCGCAGGCGAGCGACGCCAACGTAAACAGGAACATGCCGGAGATAAACACGCGTCGGTAGCCGGCAATTTCGCCGAGGGCGGAAAACGGCAGCAAGGTCGCCACCATGGCCAGTTGATAGACGTTGACGATCCAGACGGAGGCGGCCGGCGTCGTGTGCAGCTCGCTGGCGATGGCCGGCAAGGCCGTGTTGGCGATCGCCGTATCGAGCGAGGCCATGCCCACGCCGATGGCCAGCGCCAGCATGGCCCATAAACGGGCGCCGGGCGGCAAGCCGTCCTCGCCCACCATCACGGCTTGCGTGTGCCGCTGCATAGACTGCTGCATAGACTACCTGTTCATCTTGCTGATCCGGGCAATACACTAGCATGTATGAGGGAAAGCTGCAGGAGCGGCAAGCTTACTTCTGGCAGTCGATGACCTTGAAATCCTTCGAGTAGCAGATGCGCAACTCGCCCGAGTGCTTTTCATAGCCCAGCCAACGGCCCTTCAGTTGCGGGTTGTGCTGCTTCATCCACTGGAACAGCGCGTTTTTTGGCATGGTGGAGTCCGGCAACTTCAAGGCCTGGAACAGTTCGCGTTCTTTCTCGAAATACTGCTTGGCCGTATCGAAATCGCAGGCGCCATGCTTTTCCCATTCGCCCTGCAACAAGGCTTCGCCCGGCTGCATGCACATGTAGGGCAAAATCTCGGATGGCGCCAGCTTGGGCAGATTGCCCTTGCAATAGCGTGGGTGCAAGTCCGTCTTGCGCGGCGGCGTCACGGAAATGTCGTCACAGGTGGCGGGCTTGTTGGACTGCGCCCACAAGCCATGTACGATCCAGCCGAACTGGTTGCTGTCGGCGCACTGGAAGGCGGCCTTTTTCGACACCGCGCCACGGCGGCGCTGGCTGTCGCAAAAGCCTGGCGACCACGACAACGCCAGCATGAAGTAATCGGTGGGCACGTTGGTGCTTTGCTTGTAGCAGGTGTTTTTCTCGTCCGACGGCTTGACGTCGTAATCGACATAGCTGACGTTACGGGGAATGGCGCAGGTGGCGTCGGCCGCATGCGCGGCGCCAGCGGACAGGCTGAGGAAAACGGCGGCCAGCGCCGGCAAGACAGTTCTCAATTGCATAGGGTTTCCCTTTCAGAATATAAAACGCCGGCAACTGAGTGCCGGCGCGGTATCAATCCAACAAGCTGCTTAACAAACCTTGTGCATCCAGCCATGCGTATCCGGTGCCGTGCCATGCTGCAAGCCCAGCAGCGCTTCGCGCAGGGCCAGGGTGACGGCGCCGTTTTCATTATTGTTGATGGTCATTTCAAAGCCATTGGCCTTGGCCACGCCCACCGGCGTGATGACGGCGGCCGTGCCGCAGGCGAACACTTCGGTCATGCGGCCCGAGGCGATGTCGTCGCGCCATTGCTGGACGGACAATTTACGCTCTTCCGTCGCATAGCCGAGGTCTTTCGCCATTTCCAGCAGGCTGCGGCGGGTAATGCCTGGCAGCAAGGTGCCCGTCAGTTCCGGCGTCACCACGGTGACTTTCTCGCCATCTTTATAGACGAAGAACAAGTTCATGCCACCCATTTCTTCGATGAATTCACGGTGCACGGCGTCGAGCCAGACGACCTGGTCGCAGCCCTTTTCCTGTGCTTGCGACTGGGCCATCAGGCTGGCCGCGTAGTTGCCTGCACACTTGGCTTCACCCGTGCCGCCCGGCGCGGCGCGCA
The DNA here is from genome assembly GCF_051380795.1 of Janthinobacterium leeuwenhoeki. Lineage (NCBI taxonomy): Bacteria > Pseudomonadati > Pseudomonadota > Betaproteobacteria > Burkholderiales > Oxalobacteraceae > Janthinobacterium > Janthinobacterium leeuwenhoeki. The sequence goes on along the minus strand of NZ_JBNYXT010000044.1, from coordinate 32,091 downwards.
CGAAGTCTTCGCTGATCCACACGGTAACGGGTTTCACGCCTTTCGGGAAATAGGCGCCAGCCGGCGAGGCGAACAGCACGAACAGGTATTCTTCCGAAGGACGCACGCCCAGGTAAGGGTCGGTGGCGATCATCAGCGGACGCATGTACAGGCTCTCGCCCGTGTGCTTCGGCACCCAGTTGCGGTCTTGCGCAATCAGCGCGTCGCCCGCTTCCAGGAACAGTTCGACAGGGATGGCTGGCATGGCCAGGCGCGCGGCGCTGCGGTTGAAGCGCGCGGCATTTTGTTCTGGACGGAAAGTCTTGATGCTGCCATCGGGCTGGGCAAACGCTTTATACCCTTCGAAGATGGCCTGGCCATAGTGCAGGGAAGACGCGGACGGGTCCAGCGTCAAAGGGCCATAAGCCTTCAATTCGCCCTGCTGCCACTTGCCGTCGCGGTAAGGAATCACCACCATGTGGTCGGTGAAGATGCGGCCAAAGGCGGGATTGACCATGCGCGCGGCGCGCTCGGCGTCGGACAAGGGGTGGGCGGACGGGGTGACGACGAGATTCGGTGTGGAAGTGGTCATGGCAGCAATGGGAACGAGTGAAGAGTATCCCTATTGTAGCGCCTATGGCGCCCAATCAGGCAAACGAGGATGGCCCCCGCGCCGCGCAAACAGGGCGCCATCATTTGCGAATGATTCTCGTTTGCGTTAAAATATCAGCCTTCCTTCTTCCACGCCATGCCCGACGCCCCGCATGGCGGCGCTATCGAAAGCCGATTTATTCATGACCAGTTCCTCCCTCCCCCAGTTGCGCGCCAGCGCCGACGAGACGCCGGACACCCTCCAGCAGCGTCAGCTTGCCGCCCCGCAACAACGGCGCTGGCACTGGAGCTGGAAGCAGGTGTGGTTTCAACTGCACTGGTTCATCGGCATCACGGCTGGCACGGTGCTGGTGATTATCGGCCTGAGCGGCGCCACCCTGGCCTTCAAGGAGGAATTGCTCGATGTCATGAACCCCGGCGTGCGCCATGTCGCCGTGGAAACCCGGGCGCCGCTGACGCCGGGCCAGTTAAGCAACATCGCCGCTGCCGAACACGGCCAGCGCGTGGCCTCGATCACCATGTATGCAGAAGCGGGAGCGGCGCCCCGCATATTCTTCGCGCCGAAGAACGGCCAGCGGCGCGGCGAGTCCATTTATGTCCATCCGTACACGGGTGCGACCCAGCCCGCGTTGATGGGCGCGGGCTTTTTCGAGTGGACGGAGTCATTGCACCGCTGGCTACTGCTGCCCCGCGATCCGGGCCGGCAAGTGGCGGGCGCGCTGGCCCTGTGCCTGCTGGGACTGGCCGTCTCCGGCCTGTATCTGCGCTGGCCCCGCCGTCCGCTGGACTGGCGCACCTGGCTGACCTTCGACCCGGCCCAGAAGGGCCGCTCCTTCCTGTGGAATTTGCACGCCGTGGCCGGCACCTGGTGCCTGGTGGTCTACGTGGCGCTGACCCTGACGGGCATTTACTGGAGCTATGACGTGGTGCGCGACAATATCGACGCCTGGGCCGGCAAGCCGCCTAGAGTGGCGCAATCGTCCAAGCGTACGTCCAAGGAGAACGTCCCCGCCGTCGACCTCAGCCTGGCCTGGAGCAGCTTCCAGCAACACGCCCCCGGCTGGACCCTGGCCACGGTGCGCCTGCCGACGCGCCCCGGCGAAGCCGTGCAATTCACGTGGCTGTCCAGCGATGCGCCGCACGAGCGGGCGCGCAGCCGCATGAGCATTGCCCCGGCCGATGGTACGCTCACGGAAAACGAACCGTACAGCCAGCAAGCGCTGGGGACGCGCCTCGTCAACATCATTTATCCGTTGCACATGGGCACGTATTTTGGCTTGCCGGGCCGCATTATCGTCACCGTGGCCAGCCTGGGCCTGCCCCTGTTCGCCATCACGGGCTGGATGCTGTACCTGGGCCGCCGCAAGGCAAAGCGGGCTGTGCAGGCGCAGCGGGCTCTGCTGGCTGGAAATCCCGGCAAGGCGAATACAGGCTTGCCGACCCTGGTGGCCTATGCCAGCCAGTCGGGCCAGGCCGAGCGTCTGGCCCTGGAAAGCGCGCGCGCCCTGCAGCAGGCAGGCGTGGACGTCGACGTAGAGTCGCTGGACCGGTTTGATCCCGCGCAATTGCGTCAGTACGAGCGGGCCCTGATCGTCGCCAGCACCTTTGGCGAGGGCGAGGCGCCGGATGGCACGCGCCGCTTTGCGCGCCTGTTGCAGCAAACGGCGGGCACGCCGCTGGCGGGCCTGGAATTCGGTATGCTGGCCTTGGGCGACCGCCATTACAGCGCCTTCTGCGGCTTTGGCCATGCGCTGGCGCAACAATTACAAACACTGGGCGCCACGCCCCTGTTCCCGCTGATCGAAGTGGACAAGCACAACCCCGCCGCCCTGGCCGACTGGTCCACAGCGCTGGCCCGCTGCAGCGGCAGCGCCATCGACGCCATCGGCGTGCAGGAAGCAGCATCGTATGCCGAATGGCGCCTGGCGCGCCGCGTGCTGCTCAATCCGGGCAGCCTGGGCGGCGAACTGCATGAAATCACCTTGACGGGCCCGGCCGGCGCCACCTGGGAAGCGGGCGCGCTGGCCGACATCATCGGGTGCAATGCGGATGGCAGCGATGGCGATGCGCATCACGCGCAGCACGCGCCGCGCAGCTATTCACTCGCTTCGCTGCCGTCCGACGGTGAACTGCAACTATTGGTGCGTCAGGAACGCCATGCGGGCATTGACAACCAGGGCCATGGCGTCTGCTCCGGCTGGCTCACGCGCTTCGCGCCGCTGGGCGCCGGCATCCGTTTGCGTCTGCAAGCCAATCCCGCCTTCGCACCTACCCTGGTGGACGTGCCCTGCATTTATATCGGCAACGGCTCCGGCCTGGCTGGCCTGCGCGCCCATCTGCGCGCGCGCCAGTGGGCGGGGCTGGCCCGCAACTGGCTGCTGTTCGGCGAGCGCCAGCAAGCTTTTGACAGCGTCTGCGGCGCAGAGTTGCAAGGCTGGCTCGACGCTGGCCACCTGGCGCGCCTGGACCGCGTCTTTTCACGCGATGGCAAGGAAGGTGGCAGACGTGAATATGTGCAGGACCGCCTGCGCGCCTGCGCCGATGAGCTGCGCGATTGGTTGGCGCAAGGGGCCATCGTCTACGTCTGCGGCAGCTTGCAAGGCATGGCGGCAGGAATCGATGCTGTACTGCAAGAAGTGCTGGGCCACGAGGGTCTCGATGCCCTGCTGGCGGCCGGACGCTACCGCCGCGACGTGTATTGAAACACATCAAGCAGCCCCCCGGCGCCGCCCGGCTATGTGGGCAAGCGCACAGTCAGCGCCAGCCATCGGATTAGAGTGGGGACATCGCGGCATGGAGATACACCCGCCGCACCACTCACTGTCTGCGAGGCACCCCATGAAAAACCCCTGGATGAGCATGTATCTGAGCGCCGCCAACCGCATCGCCAACACAGCACGCGGCCACGCCACGGCCGCCGTCAAGCGCGAAGCGGCGAAAAATACGCGGCAATTGACGCAAGTATGGTTCGACTCTTTCCTGCCCGCGGCAGGCAAGCCACGGCGCGGGCGCAAGGCGAAATAGGAGCTGTCACCAGCGATAACTGGTGCGGTGCATCACAGCAATAAGTTGAAGTTACGATCAGATGAACTAAACTGCAAGCATGGTAGTACATAAGGAAGTGACCGGCAGGCGCCGCATCCCCGCGCCGCCACCGGGACACCGGGAGACGACCATGTTGACGCTCAAAGTGCTGGCCTGCCTTGCCCTGTCGGCCTTGCTGCTCGCCCCCCTCGTGCTGAGGGATACGATGCAGTTATCGGCAGGACAGCAGCTGCAAGTACCGAATGTCGATGCCCATGCCATGTGGAGCCATTGGCCCAAGCAATAAGCGCGCTCGCTAGTGGCATTCACCGTCAAAAACCGCGTTATTGCGGGTGGGGATTTGTTCCCTCCTCCCCTTTGTTTTTCCGTATTTCCTTCACCCCCTCTTCACCATATTTTTGATCCAAGTCATGGATTTTCCCCTTCGCTGCGTCCACACTGGAACAGTCCGCTTCGCACCGCGACGGACTTAACCTGGAGCATCAGCATGGGTAAATCGCATTGGAAGGATGAGATGGCGCTGGGGGTTCCCGTCATCGACGAAGCGCATGAGGCGCTGTTTCAGGAGCTGGCGCGACTGGGGCAATTGAGCGACCAGCATTTCAGCGTGGCGTTTCGCGAGCTGATTGCAGCCGTCGAACGCGATTTCCGCGAGGAAGAGGATTTGATGGAACAAATTGCCTTTCCCTCGCTGGCCAACCACCGCGAACAGCATGCGCGCGTACTCAGCGGCTTGCACCATGCCTGGGCCGCCGTCGATGAAGGCGATCTGGAACAGGGGCGCCATGCGCTGTCGCTCTTGCCGCAATGGCTGATCTTCCATCAGGCCACCATGGACCTGGCCCTGGCGGCGGCGCTGGAGCTGGTACAGCGCCAACCCAGCTAATCGCTACAGCAGCAGCACCGTGGCCTGCTCGGGCAAGACGACGCGATAGTGTCCCGGGTATTTGTCTTCACCGTCGAAAATCTTGCAAAACACGGGTTGGTTGATGTCATTGACGGCCGGCTCGTGCATGGGCAAGGTGGCGATCAGCTGTTCACCATCCATCAACTGCAAGGCACTGCCCCGCTCGGCAGCGCAAAACGCCAGCGATTGCACATCGTTGGCGAACGGCCGCTTGTACCACGGCGTGATCGCCCGCACGGCGCGCCGCGCGTCGTGCAAGACTTGCCCCACGCGCGTGACATTCCACGCATCGCGCGCCACGGACGGCTGCAGGACGATATTCGCCGTCAACTCGCCCCTGCCCTTGTTGACCAAAAAAGTGCCATCCTGCACGGCGATGTCCTCGTTGAGCGGTACGACAAATACGCCGCCATCGGACACCTTGATCGGCACGGGAGCGCCATTGCCTTGCAGAGCCACGCGCACATCGTCGATGGTGGCGCTCAGTTTGGCAGGAATCAGGCGCAGGGCCATGACCACGCTGCCGCTCGACACTTGCCACACTTTCCTGGCCGTCAGATAACTTTCGCGGTAGGCCATGAAACGCACGCGCGGCGCCGCCTTGGCGTCGCTGCTGGCCGTGATCGTCACCGTCTGCGGTGGCAAGGCTTCGTCTGCGCTCGCCGCTGGCGCCACGGGTGTGGCAGGCACAAGAGGTGGCGCTACAAGGGGCGGTGGAAGCACGGCGGCGGGCGGCACGCTGGCGCTCTGCAGCGGCGCCGGAACAGCCGGCGGCGGCGCGTGTTCCTGGGCCTGGCCCAGCGACACGACACACAAGCAGCCGGCACAAGCGATCCATGTACGCATGCATTTCTTTCAATGAGGAAAATATTTTATCAGCGCCTGCATTATCGCAGAAGGCCAGCCGATGCGCCGCCCTTGGCCCACCTGCACGCCTGTCTGCACTCCTTTGGTGCGCACACTTGATTATTTGGCAAATATGATCTATATTAATAATGATTCTCATTCACGAAAGTGACGGGAGTCGCGCGCCCTTCTTTTCCACTGCCCGACTGCGCCGGGCCTTGCGGTGGAACTGCTATCCAAGCCAGACCACGGGCCAGCATCACGCCATCCCCCCAGCTACTGCGCACCTCGCCAGACGAGATAGGAAAACACACGACTACAATATTTCAGGAACATGATGCAATCGACTACCGTCTTCTCTTCTTCGCGCCAGCCCGCCTTGCGCCCCCTCCCCCGTTTATTACACATCAGCCTGCTCAGCCTTGCCGCCGGCGTGGTCTTGCCGGCCCAGGCCGCCGATGCCGCTGCGGCCGACGTTACCATGCCGGCCGTCACCGTGACAGGCCAGTCGACGGCCACCACGGAAGGCACGCAATCGTACACGGCAGGCGAAACGCGCAGCGCCACGCGCATGGACCTGTCCCTGCGCGAAACGCCGCAATCGCTCAGCGTGATCACGCGCCAGCTGCTCGACGACCTGGGCGCCGTGCGCCTGGACCAGGCGCTGGCACAGACAACGGGCATCCAGGTGGGCCAGAACGATACGGAGCGCACGACCTTTTATGCGCGCGGCTTCGGCATCAACAATATCCAGATCGATGGCATGGCGCGCGGCGGCAATGCGCCATTGCAAGACACCATCCTGTACGACCGCATCGAAGTCGTGCGCGGCGCCACCGGCCTGATGGGCGGCAAGGGCGACCCGTCGGCCACCATCAACATGCTACGCAAGCGGCCGACGAAGGAATTCCAGGCCAGCGCCGGCCTCATCATGGGCCGCTGGGATGACCAGCGCTTCGAGGCCGACCTTTCCACGCCACTGAACGCGGAGGGCAGCGTGCGCGCCCGCACAGCCCTGGCGTGGCAAAAACGCGATTCCTACCTGGACATGTATCACGAACGCAAGACGGTCGGCATGCTCATCGTCGAGGCGGACCTGCGTCCCGGCACCCTGCTGACGGCCGGCGTCGATTTCCAGGACAACCAGCCCACGGGCGCCACCTGGGGCGCCGTGCCCTATTGGAACGCGGATGGCAGCCTGGCCAACTTGCCGCGCAACACCAGCTGGACGACGCCATGGAGCACCTGGGCCAACAAGCAGCATACGGTATTTACCTCGGTGGACCAGCGCCTGCCCGGTAACTGGAATATGCACCTGGGTTATGCGCGCACGGAAAGCACGAACCGCACCACCGTTCTCTATGCAGGCAAAGGTTATCCCGATCCCGCCACGGGCGAAGGCATGAAACTATGGACGGGTGCCTGGGGCGCAGGCAAGAAAACGGGCGACAATTTCGACGTGTACGCCAGCGGTCCCTTCACCTTGCTGGGGCGCAAGCACACGGCCATCGTCGGCTGGAACGGCGGCAACCAGCGCTCACGCTCGCTGGGCGGCGAAGCGGAAATCAATTACCCGGACTTTATCCCTGATTACCGCAGCTGGACGGGCAACATTCCCCGCCCCGTGTTCCACCCGGACGGCTCGCACACGGAGACCGTGACGCGCCTGGCGGGCGGCTATGTGGCCACACGTTTGAGCCTGGCCGATCCGCTGCACCTGATCATCGGCGCGCGCAGCAGTACTTACCGCACGGACACGCACAACTACAACACGCAAGGCGTGTACACGGGCAGCGGCGACTTCGTGGAAACGCGCAATGAAGTCACGCCCTATGTGGGCGCCGTGTTCGACATCAACAAGCAATATTCGGCGTACGCCAGCTTCACGCAGCTGTTCAACCCGCAATCGAGCAAGGACCGCAACGACAAGTTCCTGGCGCCGGAAACGGGCGACAATGCGGAACTGGGCATCAAGGGCGAATTTTATGAAGGCAAGCTGAACGCCTCGGCCGCCCTGTTCCATACGAAGAAAAAGAACATGGCCGAGCTGGACCGCACGGTACCGCCCGGCTTTTTGCTGCCCGACGGCGGCCAGGCCATGGTGGCGAATGGCGCCGGCGTGACGGCCAAGGGCGTGGAATTCGACGTTTCCGGCCAGATCACGCCCGCCTGGGAAGCGAGCGGCGGCTACACCTACCTGCACGCGGCCGAGGCCGATGGCCGCCGCGCCGCCACCACGCAGCCGCGCCATTTGCTGCGCCTGGCCACCAGCTACCGTTTCGACGGTCGCCTGGCTGGCTTGAAAGCGGGCGCCAGCATGACGGCGCAAAGCGCCACCTACAGCGAATCGTGGTACGGCCGTCCGCCCTCGGGAGACATCACCGACATCCCGCAGGCCGGCTATGCGCTCTACAACGTCATGGCCAGCTATGCGCTCAGCAAGCATGCCAGCGTGCAGCTGAACGTGAATAACTTGCTCGATAAAAAGTACTACCGCAACGTGGGCTTCTTCGACGGCGTGTTCTGGGGCGAACCGCGCAATATCAGCCTGGCCGTGCGCACGGCGTTTTAAGCGCGCCAGTGCGCGGGCGCCAGCAAGGTAAAACCATCGAGCAAAGGGCCGCCCACGGGCGCCAGCACGGCGGCGGCAACTTGCTCGAAGGCGCGCTGGCCGGCCGGCAAGTCTGCCGCGACCAGGCGCAGCGCGCCGTCGAGTTGCCCGGCGATGGCGGCGTCGAACGCCTGCAGGCGGCGAAACAGGTGCTTGCCCTCGCCGCTCCACTGGCCTGCCGCGCGCAAGTGCAGGTCGGCCAGCGCCGGGTACAGCTGACAGGCCACGGTCAGCGCCTCGCCCGGGTGGCGGCTGTCGACCAGGTCTTCCAGCGCGGTGGTGATGGCGTAGCGGCGCCGCTGCAAATTATCCACATCGAGCACGGGTGGCCCGGCCGCGGCGATGGCTTGCGCCAGCGCCAGCAGCTGCGCGTGCTGCGCTCCGGGCGCGGCGATGTTCTCGCCTTCCAGCACCATCCTTGCCAGCGGCACCGTGCCGCCTGGCGCATCGATTTCCTTGCAAAAATACGTGAACGTGGCCACGTCGTGGGCGAACAGTTCCACCGTGCGCCCTTCGACCACGATGGTCGAGCGCCAGGCGCAACCGACGTGCTCGAACAGCAGCAGCAAGTCAATATCGGAACTGGGCGTCTGCCGGCCCGTGGCGAACGAGCCGCCGATGATGGCCGCCACAGCCGTGGGATGCTGCTGCCGCACCAGCCGCGCGGCAATCGCGCGGATAGCGTCATAGGTGGAAATGTGTGTCACAGCCAGTGCTCCGTGCCGAAAAGCACTATCCTACACGCGATACGCAGCCTGCCGCCACCCTGCTACACTGGCGCAATCTGATCAAGGAAGCAACATGGAATACGACTGCATCGTGGTGCCCTCGCCCGTGGGCGAGCTGACCCTGGTAGCGCGCGGGGCGGCTCTGGCCGCCATCCTGTGGGAAAACGACAAACCCAACCGCGTGCGCCTGGGCGCCATGCGCGTAGATGACAGTTGCGCCGTGCTGCTGGAAACGGCGCGCCAGCTGGGCGAGTATTTTGCCGGCACGCGCCAGCAATTCGACGTGCCGCTCGATTTTTCCGGCACGCCATTCCAGCAGGAAGTGTGGCGCGCGCTGCTGACGATACCGTACGGCCAGACGCGCAGCTATGGCGAGATCGCGCGCCAGATCGGCCGTCCCGCCGCCGTGCGCGCCGTGGGCGCCGCCAACGGCAAGAATCCCATTTCCATCATCGCCCCCTGCCACCGGGTCATCGGCGCCACGGGCGAACTGACAGGCTTTGCGGGCGGCTTGCATGCCAAGGTAAGCTTGTTGGCCCTGGAAGGCATCGCCCTGTCCAGCGACCGCGAAGCACTGAAAACGGGCCACGCCCGCCGCCGCGCCGTGCATGTTGATACGGCGCAAGGCTGTTTGTTTTAGGCTGCAGCATCGCTCCCCTTGTGGGATACTCACGCCCCCGCTCAAGCAAACACCTCATATGCCCTACCTTGTCATCCTGTTCTTTGTTGTTGTGTATTTACTGGCCACGTTTTTTTTCCACATTCCCGCCCTGGTCGCCCTCGTGTATGGCGTGCTGAGCCTGAGCTGTTTCGTCGCCTATGCGATCGACAAGTCGGCCGCCAAACAGGGGCGCTGGCGCACCTCGGAACGCACCTTGCTGCTATTGGGGCTGCTGTGCGGCTGGCCTGGCGCCGTGCTGGCCCAGCAATGGCTGCGCCACAAGTCCAGCAAGCGCTCATTCCGCATCGTGTTCTGGATCACCGTCGCCCTCAATATCGGCGCCTTCGTGTATTTCAGCATGCATTACGCGGCGCCCGATATCGGCACCGAGGTGGCGCCCATCGAACTGTAAAACTGTCTCCCGTCAAGATGTAACAATTATTGCAGCGCATTGTTCTTGAAATGATCGCCTGTCAGAATATCAATATTTACGATATTCAAGCCAATTCATCTACACGGGAAAGCCCTTTTCGACCATGCGTACCTTGCAAATCCACAATTGCTTCTTGTTCCGCCTTGCCGCTGCGATTTGTTTCGCAATCACGTTGGCTGGCTGCACAAGCTATCGTTTTATTCCCCCGGACTCCGATGCGGGGCGTCAATGCGTGACGAGCTGCGGGACCAATCAACAAATATGCATTGCCGGCAAGGAGCAGCTTGCTGCAACCCAGGCCCAAGCTTGTGAGATGCGCAACGTCAGTACCGTTTCCATCTGCCTGGCCGTGGCGAAAACAGATGCGGACCGGGAACTGTGCTCGAAGAAACGCCAATATTGTTCCTCCAGCGCATCTGGAACGTGGCAATGCGCGGCAGATTACAGAGCCTGCTATACGCAATGCGGCGGCAGGATCGAGGAAAGCGAATAATCGATCGCAAGGCTGATGCCGTCGAACAAGATGCCGGCGCGGCTGGCGCAAAGCGGGACGTGCGACGCGCGGCAGGCTTGATTGATCTTGTTACTCGCCCAGCAAGCGCAGTGATTCCAGCCAGTCCGCCTTCCACTCGCGCAGCAAGGGCTGCGTGGCGAAGGCCTTCTTCAGGTGTGCCATCGGCACGCGGTGCACATCGTGCAAACCAAACGCCAACGTCACCGGATGCCACAGGTGGCTGTTCTTGCCGCCGCGCGAATTCTTGCGCACGCGGGCGCCATCGTCGCCAAAAATACCCACGCCACTGGCCATGCCTGCGTCCAGGTCGACCTTGCCCACGCCGGCAAAGGCAATCAAAATCTGCTCGCGGCCCAGGCCCTTCAAGGCGCTGGGCAAGACCACCGGCGCCTTGTCAAGCTCTGCCTCTGCTGGCTGCGGATGCTGCAACTCCTTGAGCAAACGCAACAGATCGCGCTCCTGGAAATGCAAGCCATCGAGCGGCACGCGCAGTCCCGGCGCCTTCAGTTCGATGGCGAGGTTGCCCGAGTCGCGCGTAAAGCGCAGCCACACGTCATCGGCGCCAGAGGCCAGGTGCTCTTTGTCGCCGATGAACACGACAGGCGCCGCATAGCGCGTCACGCCGTCATGGAACAGCTCGGCCCATGCTTCGCTGTAATCGAGCCAGACGTACGGCAAGCCGCCCTGCTCCAGCAAACGCGCCAGGGTCCACGGGGTGCCCGTTTGTTGCGCCAGCCAGGCACAGGCTTGGGTGGCGGTGGCGCGGTACGGCAAAGAAAGGGAAGTCATGGCGGTTCCGTCGATAAAAGTGGAGCGCAGTGTAGCAGACTGCCGCCATCGGCCCCTTCGGCAGGCGCAGCGGGCGCGCTGCGCCAGGCTGGAAACATCAGCATGCGCCACGGCCATTCCGGCCAGCGAAAGCCATGCAGAGCAAGCGCTTGATGTCGCGCTCAAGGAAAGCTTTCCAGCCAGCGAGCCGATTGCCATTGCCCCCGCAAGCCTGCCACCAAGCCCTCCGCCTGAGCGCTACGCCCCAGCAGCCACCCTTGCGGTGGCTTTATATTTTCATGAAACTGAATCCAGGCGCCAGGCCCGCGCGTACATGGCTATGCCATGAGCAAATAACGTTGCCACACGGGAAGGAAATGCCATGCAGCATTACAGCAAAAAGACGGATCCCATGGATCAGCGCCTGTATCTGGCCCAGCGCATCGACCGGGCTGATGCGCGCCTGCAACACGTGCACGATGCGGCCGAGCGGGAACGCTGCGCGCAATGGATCACGGCCTGGGCAGTGGCGGCAGGCGCCGATGCACCGCGCGGCATGAAGCTGCGCATCCGCGGCGAATTCATCTTGCTTTGAGCAAGTAAAAGCCCCGCCCGATGCGTGCGCATGGGGCGGGGCCAGTCAAGCCGACACGCGTCTAGTTCGGCGTGTCGCGGTACTGCTCGGGCGTCGTGTCGCCATCGGCGATTTCATACCACATCGCGTTGAGCACGGCGAACGTCGCCGCCAGCGGAAGACCCAGTATCCAGGCGAAATACCACATAATTATTTCCTTTCCTTCATTCTTAGTAGGCGTGACCGGTGTCGTCCTTGATTGCTTTTGCATCAACTTTACCCCACAGCACTTTATATACCCAGGTCGTGTACGCCACGATGAGGGGGATGAAGACGGCCGTGACGACCAGCATGATGAACAGGGTCATGTGGCTGGACGAGGAATCCCACACCGTCAGGCTGGCGCGCGGATCGATCGACGAGGGCAAAATGAACGGGAACATGGCCGCGCCCACGCCGAGGATGATGCCGGCGATGCCGGCCGCGCTGGCCAGCAAGGCTGGCACTTCGCGGCGCGCGCGCTGGAAAGCGAAGGCCAGCAGCGGGCACAGCAGGCCCAGCGCTGGGGCGATCCAGGTCCAGGGATGGGCGGCAAAGTTGAGGAACCAGGCGCCCACGTGCACTTCCGCCGTTTTCAGCATCGGGTTCGACGGACCGTCGACCACCACCGCGCTGCTGATGCGGTAGCCATCGACCCACAGCCACAGGGCCACGCCGGCCAGCGCATACAGCACGACGGTCGCGAGCGCCGCCACGCTGCCGTAGCGGCGCGCCCGTTCGGCCACGGCACCGTCCGTCTTCAACTGCAACCAGGTGGCGCCGTGCATCACCAGCATGGCCACCGAGACGAGGCCGCACAGCAGGGCGAACGGGTTGAGCAGCGCAAAGAACGTGCCGTCATAGAAGATGTGCATGTCCGGCGAGAAACGGAACGGCACGCCTTGCAGCACGTTGCCTATCGCCACGCCGCAGATCAGGGCCGGCACGAAACCGCCCACGAACAGGGCTGCATCCCAGCGGGCACGCCAGCGCGGGTCTTCGCGCTTGCTGCGGAACTTGAACGCCACGGGACGCACGATCAGCGCCACGAGGATGACGAACATGGCCAGGTAAAAGCCCGAGAACGAGACGGCGTACAGTTGCGGCCAGGCAGCAAAGATGGCGCCGCCACCGAGGATCAGCCACACCTGGTTGCCTTCCCACACGGGACCGATACTGTTGATGACGACGCGGCGTTCCAGGTCGGTCTTGCCGACGAAGGGCAGCAGAATGCCCGTGCCCAGGTCGAAGCCGTCGGTGATGGCAAAGCCCACCAGCAGGATGCCGATCAGCAACCACCAGATCAGGCGCAGTGTTTCGTAAGAAATCATTTCATGCAAAATCATGGTCTGGCCCTCCTTAGGCGCGTTGAGTATGAATGGCGGCGGCCGCTGGCACGGGGGCCGGCGCCTGCTCTTCCGGCCCCTTGCGGATGGCCTTGAGCATGAGCTTCATTTCGATAATCAACAGCACGGTATAAATGGCGGCAAAGCCGGCTATCGTAATCAGCAAGGTCGTCGCGCCCAGGTTAGAGACAGCCACGGCCGTTGGCAGCACGCCTTCGATGACCCAAGGCTGGCGGCCCACTTCGGCCACGATCCAGCCCGCCTCAATGGCCACCCACGGCAGCGGGATGGCGAACACGGCCAGCTTCAGCAACCAGCGGCGCTTGTCCAGCGTGCGGCGCGTCGACAGGATGAAGAAGGTGCCAGTCAGCAAGATAAAGAACATGCCCAGGCCCACCATCACGCGGAAGGACCAGAACAATGGCGCCACGGGCGGCACGGTATCGAGCGCGGCCTTGCGGATCTGCTCGGGCGTGGCCTGGCGCGGATCGTCGACATAGCGTTTCAACAGCAAGGCGTAACCCATGGACTGGCCTTTCGATTCGAACATGTCTTTCGCCTCTTGCGGCACGGGGCTGCCTGGCGCCACGCTGCGGATGGTTTGCAGCGCGTCATACGCCTTGATGCCGTCCTGGATCAGCAGCTCGCCGCGGTCGACCAGCTGCTCGATGCCGGGAATTTCCGTCGTCAGCGAACGCGTGCCGATCAAGCCCATCACCATCGGGATGTGCACGGCGTAATGCGTCTCGCGCGCCTTCGCGTCCGGGAAGCCGAAGGCCGTGAAGGCGGCGGGCGCCGGCTCCGTGGTCCACATGGCCTCGATGGCGGCCAGCTTCATCTTCTGGTGTTCGGACGACAGGTAGCCGCTTTCATCACCAAGCACCACCACCGACAGCGAAGCGGCCAGGCCGAACGAGGCGGCCACCGTCATCGAGCGCTTGGCCAGTTGCACGTGGCGGCCCTTCAGCAGATACCAGGCGGAAATACCCAGCACGAAAATCGACGCCGCCGTGTAGCCGGCCGACACCGTGTGCACAAATTTCGCCTGCGCCACGGGATTCGTCAGCACGGCGCCGAAATCCGTGATTTCCATGCGCATGGTTTGCGGATTGAAGGCCGCGCCGACGGGATTTTGCATCCAGCCGTTGGCGATCAGTATCCACAGGGCCGAGAAGTTCGAACCGATGGCCACCAACCAGGTCGTGACCAGATGGCCCCGCTTGGACAGCTTGTCCCAGCCAAAGAAGAACAGGCCGACGAAGGTCGCTTCCAGGAAGAAGGCCATCAAGCCCTCGATGGCCAGCGGCGCGCCGAAAATGTCGCCCACATAATGGCTGTAGTAGCTCCAGTTCATGCCGAACTGGAATTCCATGACGATGCCCGTCGCCACGCCCATGGCGAAGTTGATGCCGAACAAGACACCCCAGAACTTGGTCATGTCGCGCCAGATGGGGCGGTTCGTCATCACGTACACCGTCTCCATGATGGCGAGGATCACTGACAGGCCGATCGTCAGCGGAACGAAAATAAAGTGGTACAGAGCTGTCAGCGCGAACTGCAGTCTGGATAAAGCGACAATATCGAAGTCCATATGATTTCCTTGGTGTTTCCCTACTGTGTGTAAACTTGGTATCTATCTGATGCTTTTTCGCTTGGCGCCGGTGTTGCAAAGTTGTCAGGCAGCGCCGCCTGTCTCTCCCCTATTGTTTCCCTGTTCTTCTTCAATCGCCGCGCAAACTGGCCAGGGCCGTCTCGAAGGCTGGCGTGCCCCGGCGCGCGTCGCCCACGATGCGGCCATCGCGCAGACTGACCAGCCGGTCTGCCAGCGCCGCTTCGCGCCGCAAGTGGGTGGCGATCAGCAAGCTGCGTCCGTCGCTGCGCGCGCGCAGGCGCTGCAGGACATCGCTTGCCGTCTGCGCATTCAGCGCTTCCGTCGCTTCGTCCAGCAGCCACAAGGTCGACTCGTGCAGGAACAGCCGCGCCAGCGCCAAGCGCCGCGCCTGGCCGCCCGACAAGCCCAGGCCGCCCTCGCCCAACATGGTGCCCAAGCCGCCCGCCAAGGCACACACCTCGTCATCCAGACCGGCCGCCTGCAGCGCCGCCCATAGCTGCGCATCGCTGGCGGACAGGTCGGCCAGGCGCAGGTTGTCGCGCAAGCTGTCCTGGAACAGTTCCGTCTTCTGCGTGAACAGGCAGGCGCGCGGCGCGCTCACCTTGCCCGACAGCGGCGCCAGTTCGCGCGCGGCAAGGGCCAGCAAGGTGGACTTGCCCGCGCCGCTGGGGCCGATCAAGGCCACGCGCTCGCCGTCCGCGATGTGCAGGGAAATGTCATGCAAAATGGCGACATGGCTGCCCGCATGCGCGGCGCTGACGTGTTCCAGGCGCAGACCCGGTGCGGTGTCGACGGGCGGCGGCGCTACCTCACTATCGAGGCGCGGCGCCAGGCGGCGCATGGCCAGCAGCATGCGCCCCGCCTCAAGCGCGCCGCGGCGCAGTCCCGCAAACGGTTCCACGGCCGTCAGGGCAAGCAGCAAGGCCAGCGCGGCCAGCGGCACGTTCAGCATTTGCTGCTGCACCAGCGCGGCCACGGCCAGCAGCACGCCGGCCAGGGTCACGCTGCCAGCCACGCCATACGCGGCGCCGGCCGCCGTCTCCAGGCGCTGCAGGGCGAAATCGGCTTGCGCCAGCGAGCTGTCGATCTGGCCCAGCGCGGCGCATTGGGCGTCGATGCGGCCCGCCATCACCAGGTCCGTCTGGCCCGCCACCAGGTCGATGGTGCCGGAACGCAGTTTTTCGATGGCGCGCGAGCGCACGATGGCGGGACGGCGGGCACGGTGCGCCACGACCCAGCTGATGCCGCCACCGGCGGTCAGCAGCCAAGCGGCCAGGCCCAGGCCCAGCTGCCACTGCATCACGCCCAGCACCACGCCGGCCAGCAAGGCCACGCACAGGGCCGTGAAAACAGGTACCAGCAGGCGCAAATACAGTGATTCGAGCGCGTCGATATCGGCCGTCAGGCGGAACAGCAGCTTGGCGGGCTGGCGCAGCAAGCGGCTGGCCGCTTCCGGACGCGACCAGCCGCGAAACAGTTGCACGCGGATGCTGGCCAGCGCAGCAAAAGTGGCGTCGTGCGTGACGAGGCGCTCCGCATAACGCGAACCCGTGCGGCCGATGGCCAGCAGGCGGATGCCGGCCGATGGACCGAACACGTCAAACAGGATCGCCGTCGAAGCGTGCAGGCCGGCAATCGAGGTGGCCGTGATGAACCAGCCGGACAAGCCCAGTAAGGCCATGCCGGCCAACGCCGTCAGGGCCGCCAGCAAGGCGCCTCCGATCAGCTTGCCGGGCTGGGCCAGCAACAATTGCCGCAGGACGGGATGCGATACGAGTGAAGTTTTCATGCCCGCGCCTCTTCCTTCTGCGCCTGCGCCTGGGCATCGACCTGCACCGTGCGCTGCAAGCGGCCAGCCAGCACGGGGTCATGCGTGGCGACAATCATCGTCTTGCCTTTCGCCAGTGCCAGCAAGGCGTCCGTCACGCGCGCCGCCGTTTCGCTGTCCAGGTGCGCCGTCGGTTCATCGACCAGCAGCAGGTCCGCGTGCGGATGCAGGGCCACGCGGGCCAGGGCCAGGCGCACGGCTTCGCCGCCGGACAAGCCTTGCCCGCCATCGCTGAGCATCACGGCCGGCTGCGCCTGCGCCACGCCAGCCAGGTCGGCCAGGTGCAGCGCCTGCGTCACTTGCGCGGCATGCGCGCCCACGCGGCCCAGGGTCACATTCTGGCTGACGGACGCGGCAAACACGTGGGGGCGCTGGCCCATCCAGGCCATGCGCTGGCGCAGGGTATTGACGGTGCTGTCGGTCAGGCGCACGCCACCGATGCGGATCTCGCCACCGCTGGCGGGCAGCAAGCCAGCCAGCAGGGACAGCAAGGTGGTCTTGCCGGCGCCGCTGGCACCCAGCAGGGCCACGTGTTCGCCGGCACGCACGCTCAAGTCAACACCATCGAACACGGGCGCTTCGCCAGGGTGGGCAAAGCGCAATTGCTGGAGTTCCACGGCGGGCGGCGGCGCCACCGCCATGGCGGCGGGAGAGACGGTAGCCGCAGCCACACCGGCGCCAGGCAAGGGCACGCCATCGGCGGCCAGGTCGTGCAGGCTGGCCAGGCCCGCTTCGCCGGCCGCCTTGTCGTGCCAGACGGCGGCCAGTTCGCGTAGCGGTTCGAAAAACGCGGGCGCCAGCAGCAGGATGAACAAGCCCTGCCCCAGGCTCAGTTCGCGGCCCCAGGTGCCGAAATTAATGCTGCCCAGCAAGGAGAAACCGATGAAGGCGGCTACCATGGCCACGCCCAGCGCGGAAAACAGCTCCAGCACGGCGGACGACAAAAAGGCGATGCGCAGCACCACCATCGTGCGCCGGCGCACGGATTGCGACGAGGCGTCCAGCCGTTCAGCCGTGGCGTCGACGGCATCGAGGGCGCGCAAGGTGGCCAGGCCGCGCAGGCGGTCCAATAGAAAGGCGTTCATGCTGCCCATTTCCACCATCTGCGCGCGACTGGCCGCTTGCGCGCCCATGCCCACCAGGGCCATGAAGACGGGAATCAGGGGCGCGGCGATGAGCAGGATCAGTGCGGCGATCCACGACAACGGCGTTACCACGGCGAGAATCACGAGCGGCACGAGCATGACTTTCCAGCGTGCCGGCTTGTAGCGCACCAGATACGGCACGATGGCTTCGGCCTGCTCGGCGATGACGCTGGCCGCCTGACCCGACTGGGCGCGCTGGCGGTCCAGCGGCGAACGGCGCGCCAGCGCCTGCGCCACCTGGGCGCGCAAGGTGGACAGGTGCGCGCGCGCAGCCGCATACATGCGCCGCGCGCCCCACGCTTCGCAGCTGGCGCGCAGCACGCCCAGCAGCAGCACGCCAGCGGCCGGCAACAAGGCCGCGCGCCAGGGCGCATCGCCCAGCATGGCTTGCACGGCCCAGGCCAGCAAGGCCGCTTGCGGCAGCCACAACAAGGCGGCACCACCCTGCGCCAGGCTGGCGGCACGGGGAAGAATAAAGCGGGGCAAGGACAAGGGCGTGGTCGGCATCTTCTATACTTCTTGAGTTTTCAGAATTTTCTGTAAATTCGATTTTTTGTATAATACTGCGAAACATGACATATATCAATTGACCCCACGAGTATGGCGTGAAAAAATTCAGATAATTATGAAAACTCAACATATCCAAATGACGCCGCTGATCCTGACCTTTGTCAGCCATTTCGGCGAGATGGGCAGCCGCTGGGGCTTTAACCGCACGGTGGGGCAAGTGTACGCCTTGTTGTTTGTCGCGGAGCATCCTTTACACGCGGATGAAATCGCGGAACACCTGAGTTTTTCGCGCTCGAACGTGAGCATCGGCTTGAAGGAGTTGCAGGGCTGGGGCTTGATACGCCAGTCGCGCATTCCCGGCGACCGGCGCGAGTATTTTTCCTCGCTGGGCGATGTGTGGCAAATCTTCCGCGTGGTGGCCGCCGAGCGCCGCCGCCGCGAAGTGGCGCCCACCCTGACGGTGCTGCGCGAATCGCTGCTGGCGCCAGCCACGGAACCGGTGGACCAGTATGCGCAGGAGCGCATGCGTGAAATGTATGAATTGGTCGACCTGGCCAACACCTGGTTCGACGACTTGCAACGCCTGTCGCCCGAATCGATGGCGCAACTGATGAAAATGGGCGCCAAGGTGCAAAAGCTACTCAACGCCAAGGATCGCCTGTTTGGCGTCAGCAACAACAGCGACTGAAGCCCCCCTCCCCCAAAGCCGAAACGCCACTAGCACAAACTGGCGCGCTTTGTCACGCCATTTCGGAACGTTATGTTGACTGTCACTAGCACAAGCATACATAGCTGTATGCGATGTTATCAACTAAACCAATAGAATTATTTAAATTGCATTAATTTCGATCAAGAGTACGCTTTCATTTGCGTACTCGCTACGCGCAGGAAATAGCTACAAACAGCTAAAAACGGGTAGTGGGATGACTCCCCCGGCATGCAGGGGCGCGTCCTGACGCTATGAAGCGACTGTCTCAAGCACAAGGGGATTTTCATGAAAAACGTAAAGAGCATTGCCATCAAGGCATCCATGCTGGCCGCAATGACTGTACTGGCAAGTGCGGCGCAGGCGGCCACCTGGGTGGATGTGGGTCCGGCCAGCGGTTTCATCATTGACAGCAGCGCCGTCACCTATTCGCCAGCTCCGGCACTGCAGGTGAAATACTATGACGGCAACCTGACGCCGCAAAGCCCATCCAATATCCAGGGCTATATCAATGGCGTGTTCGGCACCAGCCTGGGCGCTGCCGTCTCGTATTGCGACAACGCCACCTCGGGCTGCACTGCCGGCACCACGGCAGGCTTCAGCGGCGGCGTCAATTCGTATACGAGCGCGGCCGCCTATGACTATCTGGCCATCCACTTCGGCCAGGGCGAACTGGTCTTCCACTGGGCCGCTCCCTTGGCTGCAGGCACCACTTTCACGGTGTCGGGCCTGCCCAAGGAACTGAGCAACTACAGGGCTTTCATTTCCGCCGTGCCGGAACCTGAAACCTATGCGATGTTGCTCGCCGGCCTGGGCATGCTGGGCTTCCTGGCACGCCGCCGCCTGGGAAAGCAAGCATCCTAAGCATCATCAGCGACAGCGGCGCAGCAGCGCCCGCTGTCGCCTTGCATGCCAGCCGCATCTTTACGCCACGCTTGCGGAGCAAGACCGGCTTTTTACACCATTTTTAGATTTCCCTCGCTATGCTCGACGGCATCCACTGCTGATCGACGAGGGAAAACTCATGCATGAACAACCGTTTCAGCCACGCGCGCGCAGCGTGATCCGCCAGCATCTGCCCGTGCGGGAGCGGCTGCGCCTGGCCCGGCTGGCCAACAAGAAAATGGCATCAGTATTCACCGCGCTGCTGTGCGCGGTGCCGCTGCTGTATTTGCTGAGCCTGGTGCTGTTTGCGCAGCCTTGAGCAGGTGCGCGAAAAACGAATGAAGGGGAAGGATGAGGTATGTTGCGGCAGCTTGCCGCGGCATGATCGTGGCCAGTATGAAACTGGTCCGCCCAGAGGGAATCGAACCCCCATTCACGGTTTAGAAGACCGTTGTCCTATCCGTTGAACGATGGGCGGAGAGGTGCAGTATTTTAATCCATGCGCGCCAGCAATGAAATGCCAGTGCGGAATAGAAAACGGGCTGTCATTTCTGACAGCCCGCTTATGACTTTGGTCGGAGTACAAGGATTCGAACCTTGGACCCCCTGGTCCCAAACCAGGTGCGCTACCGGGCTGCGCCACACTCCGAAGACAAGATAATAACGCCCCCACCCAATTTCGTCAATTGCCATAGACGAATTAGATGGAAATAACTATCGGCGCTTACTTGAAGAGGCTTGCTGAAAACGTTCAGTGCAACGCCGCCCTGGGCATTTTCAGCTGCCGACCTTATCGGCGATGCGGCGCGCCATCGATTCGGCCAGGTCCTTGTCCTTGGCTTCCACCATCACGCGGATCAGCGGTTCGGTGCCCGATGCGCGGATCAGCACGCGGCCCGTGTCGCCCAACTCGGCCTCGACCAATTCTTTCTCGGCCACCATGGCGGCATTTTTCTGCCAGTCGAAACCAGGCGCCACGCGCAGATTGATCAGGGTTTGCGGGAACAGCACCAGTTCGGCCAGGCATTGCTGCAGGCTCTGGCCGCTGCGCTTGAGCGCGGACAATACTTGCAGCGCCGAGACGATGCCGTCACCCGTCGTGTGCTTGTCCAGGCACAGCAGATGGCCGGAACCTTCGCCGCCCAGTATCCAGCCTCTTTCCTTCATGACTTCCAGCACATAGCGGTCGCCCACCTTGGCGCGCGCAAAGCCGATGCCCTGCTGCTTGAACAGCACTTCCAGCGCCATATTGGTCATCAACGTTCCTACGGCGCCGGCCACGGGGCCCGTCGCCAGGCGGTCCTTGACCATGACGTACAACAACTCGTCGCCGTTATACAAGCGGCCCGTGGCGTCGCACATGATCAGGCGGTCGGCGTCGCCATCGAGGGCGATGCCCAGGTCCGCGCCGTACTCGACGACGGCTTCGGCCATCGCCTTGGTTGCCGTGGCGCCGAAGCCCGCATTGATGTTGAAACCATCGGGCTTGTTACCGATGGCGATGACTTCCGCGCCCAGCTCATGGAACACGTGCGGCGCGATGTGGTAGGCGGCGCCGTGCGCACAATCGACGACGATTTTCAGGCCACGCAGGTCCAGCTCGTTCGGGAAGGTGCCCTTGCAAAATTCGATGTAGCGGCCCTGGGCATCGTCCAGGCGCTTGGCGCGGCCCAGCTTGTCCGATGGCACGCAAGCCATGGGCTCGTCGAGCGCCGCTTCGATTTCCAGTTCCACGCTGTCGGGCAGCTTGGTGCCCTGGCCGGAAAAGAACTTGATGCCATTGTCGTGATACGGATTGTGCGAGGCGGAAATGACCACCCCGGCCGACAGGCGCAGCGCCCGCGTCAGGTAGGCGATCGCCGGTGTCGGCATGGGGCCGGCCAGCATCACGTCCACGCCAGCGGCCGACAGGCCCGCTTCCAGCGCCGCTTCCAGCATGTAGCCGGAAATGCGCGTGTCCTTGCCGATCAGCACCGTCGGACGTGTCTTGCCGCATTGCGACTTGGCCAGCACCTTGCCGGCAGCATAACCGAGGCGCATGACGAAATCGGGGGTGATCGGAGCCGTGCCCACCAGGCCGCGAATGCCATCGGTGCCAAAATATTTACGCGTCATAAATTTCTCTTTTTGTTGTTTATAATGAATCTTACAGGTTCAGTGCGCCATGCGCCAGACCTTCAGGGCATCGACGGTCTCAGCGACATCATGCACACGGATAATTTCCGCGCCTTGCGCTACCGCAGCGAGCGCACCGGCAACGCTGCCGGCCAGGCGCTGCTCGACGGGACGTCCCGTCACGGCGCCGATCATCGATTTGCGCGACAGGCCGGCCAGCACGGGCAGGTCCAACTCGCTGCGCAACTGGCGCGTGGCGCGCAGCAAGGCATAGTTCTGCTCCACCGTCTTGCCAAAACCAAAGCCGGGATCGACGCACAGGCGTTCGCGGGCGATGCCGGCCGCCGTCATGGCGTCGATGCGCTGGCGCAGGAAGTCGATGACTTCGCGCACCACGTCCGCGTATTGCGGCTGGTCCTGCATGATTTGCGGCACGTTTTGCATGTGCATGATGCACAGCGCGCAATCGCTGCCCTGCACGGCGTCGATGGCGCCCGGCGCGCGGAAACCGTTGATGTCGTTGATCATGTCGGCACCCGCCAGGATGGCTTCGCGCATCACTTCGGGTTTATATGTGTCGACGGAGAGGGGCTTGCCGCAGTCACGCAAGGCGTACAGCACCGGCATGACGCGCTGCAACTCGTCCTGCAGCGGCAGCGGCGGCGCGCCGGGGCGGCTCGATTCGCCGCCGATGTCGATGATGTCAACGCCATCAACAATCATCTGCTCGGCGCGCGAAATGGCAAATTCCAGGTGTTGATACTGGCCCGCATCGGAAAACGAGTCGGGAGTGATGTTCAGGATACCCATCACCAGCGCCTGCGTGCCCTGCAGGTTAAAGCCGAAACGGCCGAATTGCAAATAGTGTCGCATGTGAATCTTTGTAGTCATCAGGAAAAAACTGGCGCGGCAACGAAAAAGGGCAAGGATTGCTCCTTACCCTTTTGATTACGCGCCGCCGGTCAGGGCGGCCGTTATCAGGCTGGTGCCGTCACGTTTGGCGAGATGCCGCCCGTGCCGCTATCACCGCCCGCATTGCGGCGTGGCGGGATGACTTTCGGCGGACGCGGCTCCAGGCCGGCCATGATGTCATTGATTTGCTCTGCATCAATGGTTTCCCATTCCAGCAAGGCTTTGGTCATCATTTCGACTTTGTCGCGGTTGCTTTCCAGCAAGGTGCGCGCCAAAGCATATTGCTTGTCGAGAATGTTGCGGATTTCAGCATCGACCTTTTGCTGGGTCGCTTCCGAGATCGTCTTGGTGGCGCCACCGAAGAAACCTTCGTTTTCGCTGTCTTCGTAGACCATCACGCCCATGCTGTCGGACATGCCGAAGCGGGTCACCATGGAACGGGCCAGCTTGGTAGCACGCGAGAAGTCATTCGATGCGCCGGTGGACATTTGTCCCACGAAAATCTCTTCGGCGATACGGCCACCGAACAGGATGGAAATTTCTTCCAGCATCTTGTCCTTGTAGGCGGACAAGTTATCGTGTTCCGGCAACTGCCAGGTCAGGCCCAGGGCCCAGCCGCGCGGCATGATCGTCACTTTATGTACGGGATCGGCCTTCGGCAGCAACTTGGCGACGACGGCGTGACCGGACTCATGGTAAGCCGTATTGCGACGCTCTTCCTCGCGGATGATCATCGATTTACGCTCAGGACCCATGTAGATCTTGTCTTTCGCATCTTCGAAGTCGGCCATTTCCACCAGGCGCTTGCTGCGGCGTGCGGCAAACAGGGCTGCCTCGTTGACCAGGTTGGCCAGGTCGGCGCCCGAGAAACCAGGGGTGCCACGTGCCAGGATATCGGCTTTCACGTCGGTACTGATAGGTACTTTACGCATGTGCACGTTCAAGATCTGCTCGCGGCCACGGATATCGGGCAAGCCGACGGAAACCTGGCGGTCGAAACGGCCCGGACGCAGCAAGGCTTTGTCGAGCACGTCGGCGCGGTTGGTGGCGGCCACGACGATCACGCCGGAGTTCGCTTCAAAACCGTCCATCTCGACCAGCAACTGGTTCAAGGTCTGTTCACGTTCATCATTGCCGCCGCCCATGCCGGCGCCACGGTGACGACCGACAGCGTCGATCTCATCGATAAAGATGATGCAAGGCGAATGCTTTTTCGCGTTTTCGAACATGTCGCGGACACGGCTGGCACCCACGCCGACAAACATTTCCACGAAGTCGGAACCGGAGATCGAGAAGAACGGCACCTTGGCTTCGCCGGCGATGGCGCGCGCCAGCAGGGTTTTACCCGTGCCCGGAGGACCGACCATCAGCACACCGCGGGGAATGCGGCCGCCCAGTTTCTGAAATTTGCTCGGGTCCTTGAGGAAGTCGACCACTTCGTTGACTTCTTCTTTCGCTTCGTCGCAACCGGCGACATCGGCGAAGGTGACGGTGTTGCTGGCTTCATCCATCATGCGCGCCTTCGACTTGCCGAACGAGAATGCCCCGCCCTTGCCGCCGCCTTGCATCTGACGCATGAAGAACACCCAGACGCCGATCAACAGCAGCATGGGGAACCAGGATACAAAAATAGTTTGCAGGAACGACGCTTCCTCAGGCGGACGCACATCGAAATGCACGCCATTGTCGCGCAGGTCACCGATCAGGCCCTTGTCGAGGCTGGTTGCGGTGGTACGCACCTTGGTGTCGTCCATCAGCTTGGCGGTGATCGACGAACCTTCGATCACGACATCCTTGACGCGCTTGGCTTTGACTTCATCCAGCAAATCGGAATAAGCGATGGCCTTGCTGCCGCCTGTGGCGCCATGACTGTCGAATTGCTTGAACAGCATGAACAACAGCAGCAATACGACTACCCAGATGGCAGATTTGGAAAACATGTTATTCACGAAGACTCCTTGGATGCAGTGCGCATCTCTTTACCTATAGCTAGAAACACGATTTTACTCGCAATAAGCGGGCCGTGCCAAAGCCCGCCGATCCGTGCGCGCGAAAAAATCGCGTTCACGCAAAAAAATGCAGTATAAACAATTTAGGCTTTTCTGCCATCAGACGCTACTGCACTTCTCGTTCCCATGTGCGGATTCCCGCTTAAATATCAAGGGCGGAATCA
Source organism: Janthinobacterium leeuwenhoeki (assembly GCF_051380795.1). NCBI lineage: Bacteria > Pseudomonadati > Pseudomonadota > Betaproteobacteria > Burkholderiales > Oxalobacteraceae > Janthinobacterium > Janthinobacterium leeuwenhoeki. Next base: position 7,142 of record NZ_JBNYXT010000044.1, on the reverse strand, counting down.
TCTTCTTCCACGGCATTTTTCAGCGGATTCTTGATTCCACGGCCCATCAGGAAGATTTCCGACGATTTATCGCGGCTGGCCTTGGGCTTTTTCTGTACCACGACCTTGAATTCAGCGCGGAATTTCTCCACGATCTGGCTGAAACCCATGTCTTTAAAGCATTTCACCAGCAGCACGCCAGACGGCTTCAGGTGCAATTGCGAGAATTCGATGGCCAGGTCGATCAAATGCTCCATGCGCGCAGCGTCCGCCGTGGCGATGCCCGACAGGTTGGGTGCCATGTCCGACAGGACCACGTCGACCTTGCGGCCCTGCAACACCACCTCCAGCTGGCGCAGCACGCGCGCTTCGCGGAAGTCGCCCTGGATGAAGTGGAAGTCGGCGATTGGCTCCATTTCCAGCATGTCCAGGCCAATCAGGGTACCATTGACCCCGCCGCCGTCCTTGCCGGCCAGCTTGCGCCGCGTGTACTGGGCCCAGCTGCCTGGAGTGCAACCAAGGTCGACAATCACCTGGCCAGGTTTGATCAGTTTTTCGTCTTCATCGATTTCTTTGAGCTTGTATGCTGCCCGGGCGCGGTAGCCCTCTTTTTGCGCCAACTTCACATAAGGATCATTTATGTGGTCGTGCAACCAGTTTTTGTTTAATTTCTTCTTTGCCATTCGCGTAGAATACTGCTTTTAAGGGAATTACTAAATATTATTATGCTAAAACTTACACCCGTAGAGCGCAGCGCACTGCGCGCCGAAGCACACGCGCTGAAGCCTATCGTCATCATTGGCGAAGCGGGCTTGACACCTGCTGTCCTCAAAGAGATCGACCTTGGCCTGGATTCGCACGGTCTGATTAAAGTCCGCGTGTTCGGCGACGACCGCGAAGCCCGCGTCGGAATGTACGATACGATTTGCGGCAATCTCGGCGCCGCCCCGGTACAACATATTGGCAAACTGCTGGTAATCTACCGTCCGAAAAAAGAAGTGGTTAAGGAGAAGGTCAGCGCCGGCAAAGGCATGCGCGAAGTGACCATCGTCAAGGCCAGCGCCAGCGGCACCAAGCGCCCCAGCGTGACGAAAGTCATGATCAAGGGCAATGAGCGCGTTACTGAAGGCGGTTCCATCAAGCGTGCCAAGCCACGTCAGAAAAGCGCCAAGAAAAGCGCACTGGGCAGCAAGTAAGCCTGTTCACCCGGCAACCGCAAGGCTGCCGGGCTTGAAACAAGAAGCGGAGCACGGGATATTCCCTGCTCCGCTTTTTTTATCACAGCTACCCCAAAAGCAAAGGCTGGGGTCAGACCCTCAGGGTCTGACCCCGGATTTTTTTGCCCCTGGGGTTAAAACAATTACTGCTGTTTCCAGATCAATACACCCGCCAGCAAGCTCTGCACGGCAAAGATCACGGTCGAGACGCCATGCAGCATGCCGAAGCGGCTGCGCATGGCCTCGTCCATGATGCCAGATGAACCCTGGGCTTGCGCCTTGAGTTCGGCCATCAGCGGTGAAATGCCGAAATGGCTGAGCAGCGCGCACACCAGCATCGATAGCACCAGCGCTGCCAGCAAGCGGCGGCGCTTGAGCTCCAGCGCGCCGGGGCTCCACTGCAGCAAGGCCAGCAGTATCAAGGCACAGGCGATGGACAGCCATGCCTCGGCGCGGAACATGCTGCCGGCGATATTGCCTGCCAGCACGCGGTCGCTCAGGGTGCCAAACAAGGTCGGCGCCACGATGAAACCGATGGTCCACAGGCTGCCGGCCCACAGGGTGGCAACGAGGATGCGCACGCGGCTCAGCATCAGATGTACAGTACTTCCAGGATTTCGTATTCGCGCGGGCCGGACGGCGCCTGCACTTCCACCACGTCGCCGGCGTACTTGCCGATCAGCGCGCGGGCGATCGGGGACGTCACGGAAACCTTGTTCATTTTCAAGTCGGCTTCATCGAGGCCGACGATCTGGTAGGTGACTTTCTGGCCCGATTCCAGGTCTTCCAGGTTCACGGTCGAGGCAAACACCACGCGGCCTTCCGCGTCGAGCGCGGTCGGGTCGATGATTTGCGCTGCACCCAGCTTGCCTTCGAGTTCGGCGATGCGGCCTTCGACGAAGGCCTGGCGTTCCTTGGCGGCATCGTACTCGGCGTTTTCCGACAAATCTCCGTGCGAACGCGCTTCGGCGATCGCATCGATGACGATGCGGCGTTCCTTGGTCTTCAAATGATGCAGCTCTTCTTTCAAGAGTTCTGCGCCGTATTTGGTCAATGGGACTGAGGTCATGTTATCTCTACTATCTGCTAGTTATCGGCGCCGTCGCCCGTGTTTTGTCACGTTTAACGGACTTACCAAGTGAAAACCACAGAGGCCGCGCGCTGCTCTGCACGGAACTCTGTGGTTGATAAGCATGCAGTGTACCGCCTAACGGCGGCCACTGCAAACGCACTTAGTTCAAGGTCTTGTGCAGACCTTGCAAATCGTACACACGCAACTCATCCAGATGGCGAATGCCTTCGACAGCCGCTTCCGCGCCCGCGATGGTGGTGTAGGTCGTCACGCGCGAGGCCAGAGCCGAAGTGCGGATGGCCCGCGAATCGACGATGGCGCTGCGCTTTTCTTCCACGGTGTTGATCACCAGCACGATTTCATGGTTCTTGATCATGTCGACCACGTGCGGACGGCCTTCGATCACCTTGTTCACTGGCGTGACGGCGATGCCGGCAGCAGCGATCACGGCGGCGGTGCCCTTGGTGGCGACCACGGTGAAACCGGACTCGACCAGGTCACGCGCCACTTGCACGGCGCGCGGCTTGTCCGACGCTTTCACGCTGATGAAGACCTTGCCCGATTTTGGCAGGTTCACGCCGGCGCCCAGTTGCGATTTCACAAACGCTTCGCCGAAGGTCAGGCCCACGCCCATGACTTCGCCCGTCGATTTCATTTCAGGGCCCAGGATAGTGTCCACGCCAGGGAACTTGACGAACGGGAACACGGCTTCCTTGACGCTGAAGTATGGCGGCACGACTTCCTGCGTGATGCCTTGCGAGGCCAGCGACTGGCCGACCATGCAGCGCGCGGCGATCTTCGCCAGCTGCAAACCGGTGGCTTTCGAAACGAAAGGCACGGTACGCGAAGCGCGTGGATTGACTTCCAGCACGAAGACGACGTCTTTCATTTCGCCATCGATCTCTTGCTTCTGGATGGCGAACTGCACGTTCATCAGGCCGACCACATTCAAACCCTTGGCCATCAGCGCCGTCTGGCGTTTCAGTTCTTCAATAGTTTCCGGTGCCAGCGAATACGGTGGCAGCGAGCAAGCCGAGTCGCCCGAGTGCACGCCAGCCTGTTCGATGTGTTCCATCACGCCGCCGATGAACGTCGTTTCGCCGTCGGAGATGCAATCGACGTCACACTCGATGGCGTCGTTCAGGAAGCGGTCCAGCAACACGGGCGAATCGTGCGAGACCTTGACGGCTTCGCGCATGTAGCGCTCGAGGTCGCGTTGCTCGTGGACGATTTCCATGGCGCGCCCGCCCAGCACGTACGAAGGACGCACGACCAGCGGGTAACCGATTTCCTGCGCCAGCGCCAGGGCGTCGGCTTCCGTGCGCGCGGTGCGGTTAGGCGGCTGGCGCAGTTCCAGCTTGTGCAGCATTTGCTGGAAACGCTCGCGGTCTTCGGCCGCATCGATCATGTCCGGCGAGGTGCCGATGATCGGTACGCCATTCGCTTCCAGGTCCAGCGCCAGTTTCAATGGCGTCTGGCCGCCGTACTGCACGATCACGCCGACCGGTTTTTCGATGGCGACGATTTCCAGCACGTCTTCCAGGGTCAAGGACTCAAAGTACAGGCGGTCCGAGGTATCGTAGTCAGTCGAAACCGTTTCTGGGTTGCAATTGACCATGATGGTTTCGTAGCCGTCTTCGCGCATGGCGAGGGCCGCGTGGACGCAGCAATAATCAAACTCGATACCCTGGCCGATACGGTTCGGGCCACCGCCCAAGACCATGATCTTTTTCTTGTCGGTCGGATTCGATTCGCACTCTTCGTCGTACGTGGAATACATGTACGCCGTGTCGGTCGAGAACTCGGCCGCGCAGGTGTCGACGCGCTTGTAGACGGGACGGATGTTGAGCGCATGACGCTGCTGGCGCACGGCCGTGTCGGTCGTTTGCAGCAGGAAACCCAGGCGGCGGTCCGAGAAGCCCTTCTGTTTCAACTTGTACAGGGTATTCTTGTCCAGGTTTTCCAGCTTCTGCGTGTCCAGCCACAGTTCCAGGTCGACGATTTCCTTGATTTGGATCAGGAACCATGGGTCGATCTTGGTCAGGTTGTGCACTTCTTCCAAGGTGAAGCCCTGGGCAAACGCATCGCCCACGTACCAGATACGCTCAGGACCAGGCTCGCCCAGTTCTTCTTCGATCTTTTCGCGGTCCTTGGTCTTTTCATTCATGCCGTCCACGCCCACTTCCAGGCCGCGCAAGGCTTTCTGGAACGATTCCTGGAACGTACGGCCAATGGCCATCACTTCGCCGACGGATTTCATCTGCGTCGTCAGGTGGTGATCGGCGGTCGGGAATTTCTCGAACGTGAAACGGGGGATCTTCGTGACGACGTAATCGATCGACGGTTCGAACGAGGCCGGCGTGGCGCCGCCCGTGATTTCATTGCGCAGCTCGTCCAGGGTGAAACCGACGGCCAGTTTGGCGGCGATTTTTGCAATCGGGAAACCCGTCGCTTTCGATGCCAGGGCCGACGAACGCGATACGCGCGGGTTCATCTCGATGACGATCATGCGGCCATCGACAGGGTTGATCGAGAATTGCACGTTCGAGCCACCGGTGTCGACGCCGATCTCGCGCAGCACTGCCAGCGAGGCATTGCGCATGATCTGGTATTCCTTGTCCGTCAGGGTTTGCGCAGGCGCCACCGTGATGGAGTCGCCCGTGTGCACGCCCATAGGATCCAGATTTTCGATCGAGCAAATGATGATGCAGTTGTCCGCCTTGTCGCGCACCACTTCCATCTCGTACTCTTTCCAGCCCAGCAACGACTCTTCGATCAGCAACTCTTTCGTCGGCGACGCTTCCAGGCCGCGTTTGCAGATGGTTTCGAATTCTTCTTCGTTGTAGGCGATGCCGCCGCCGGAACCGCCCATGGTGAACGATGGACGGATGATGGTCGGGAAGCCCAAGGTGCGCTGCACGGCCCACGATTCTTCCATCGAGTGCGCCACGCCGGAACGGGCCGAACCGAGACCGATCTTGGTCATCGCGTCCTTGAACTTGGAACGGTCTTCCGCCTTGTCGATGGCTTCCGGCGACGCGCCGATCAGCTCGACGTTGTATTTCGCCAGCACGCCATTGTTGAACAGATCCAGCGCGCAGTTCAGCGCCGTCTGGCCGCCCATCGTCGGCAGGATGGCGTCAGGACGCTCCTTGGCGATGATGCGTTCAACGACCGACCAGGTGATCGGTTCGATATAGGTCACGTCGGCCATTTCCGGATCCGTCATGATGGTCGCAGGATTGCTGTTGACCAGGATGACTTTGTAACCCTCTTCGCGCAGGGCCTTGCACGCTTGCGCGCCGGAATAATCGAATTCGCAGGCCTGGCCGATCACGATCGGGCCAGCGCCAATAATCAGAATACTTTTGATATCTAAACGTTTAGGCATTTTTCTTTTTCTCCTCCGCAGCCATCAAGTTGATGAAGCGGTCAAACAGGTAAGCAACATCCATCGGGCCCGGCGACGCTTCAGGGTGGCCCTGGAAGCAGAAGGCCGGCTTGTCCGTGCGGGCAAAGCCCTGCAGGGAGCCGTCGAACAGCGATTCATGGGTCACGCGGCAGTTCGCGGGCAAGGTTGCCGCGTCGACTGCGAAACCGTGGTTTTGCGAGGTAATCAAGACTTGTTTCGTTTCCAGGTCTTGCACCGGGTGGTTGGCGCCGTGGTGGCCGAATTTCATCTTCAGCGTTTTTGCGCCGGAAGCCAAAGCCATGACCTGGTGGCCGAGGCAGATGCCGAAGGTCGGGATGCCCTTCTCGATCAGCTCCTTGGTCGCCGCGATGGCGTAGTCGCATGGCTCCGGATCGCCGGGGCCGTTCGACAGGAAGATGCCGTCCGGGTTCAGCGCCAGGGCGTCGGCCGCGGTGGCTTGCGCCGGCAGCACGGTGACTTTGCAGCCGCGCGCCGTCAACATGCGCAAGATGTTGCGCTTGACGCCGTAGTCGAAGGCGACCACGTGGTATTTCGCGTCGGCGTCAGCCAGTTGGCCATAGCCTTCGCCCAAGGTCCATTCCGTTTCGCGGTATTCGTAGGCGGCCTTGCTTGATACCACCTTGGCCAGGTCCATGCCGGCCAGACCAGGGAAGGAGCGGGCCAGTTCCAGCGCTTGCGCGGCGGATGGCTCGTTGCCTTGCGTGCCGACGAGGATGGCGCCGCCCTGCGCACCTTTTTCACGCAGGATGCGCGTGAGCTTGCGTGTATCGATGCCGGCGATGGCGACGATATTTTCAGCTTTCAGGTAATCGGACAGGGAGAGGGTGGAACGGAAATTGGATGCCAGCAATGGCAAATCGCGGATGATGAGGCCAGCGGCGTGTACCTTGGAAGATTCGACGTCTTCCGGATTGACGCCCGTATTGCCGATATGCGGATAGGTCAGGGTGACCATCTGGCGGCAATAGCTTGGGTCGGTAAGGATTTCCTGATACCCGGTCATGGAGGTGTTGAAAACAACCTCGCCCGTGGTATGACCGGCGGCACCGATCGAAAAACCTTTAAAGATCGTTCCATCAGCAAGCGCTAATATGGCTGGAACGGCAGGGCCAGAAAAAAATGGCGGCAAGGGCAACTCCTGATAAAGTTACCGTAGCTGCGCCACGTCAGACCGACCGCCTAGTTACCCGAGCCAGATGCACTCAGGGTGTTTCAACGGTCATTTTGAATGAGGGGATGGGTAGTCGCTACGGTATATGTGTGATTGGCTAAACCTTTGAATTATAACCAAAAGGAAGCTTTTCCACAAGGAAGAAAATGTGGATGTTAGCCCAAAGTAGTAATGTCCCCTTCGTGCAAAGTAGTAATGTCCCCTTTTGGGATAAACGGGCACGAAATCATGGTGACGCAGATGAGCGACAAGGAAGTGCTGAGATCCCAG
>NZ_JBNYXT010000043.1:0-40210 GCF_051380795.1 Janthinobacterium leeuwenhoeki | reverse complement strand
AAGTGAGCTTCATCCGTGCCTTCCATTTGATCCAGTTCGAACTGCACTGGGCTGCCGTGACCAGGTCGTATGGCAAGCTGCCAGATTCAATGAAGCATCTGCGTGAAAGGCTGGTTAATCTTCTCAATGACGAACGGCCCGATCGAAAATTCGACCGGGCCGTCAAGGCAAAACCAAAGCGCTATGCCATGCGCGTTCTACGAAAACCTGCTTAACTGAACGGCATTACGGGCTACGGCCCGTTTTTTGCGTGCCCGTCCGCAGCGCGCTTTTCCGCCTTGTTGTATCCTACGCGTACTTTCAGTCCGCGTGCCCTCCTTCCGTCCCGCGACACCCCATTACTAAAAAACAAAAGGTAACCATGAGTTTATCGAGGCTCATCGCCGGCTTCGTGCGTCAGCATTGGCCGGCGTATGCCGCCGCTGCCGTCATGCTGACAGGTGTGGCAACACTGACCGTCTGGATCCCGCGCCGCGTGGGCGCCATCATCGATGCACTGGCCGCGCACCGCATGACGACTGCCGAACTGTGGCTTGAGCTGCTGACCCTGCTCGCCGTCGGCGTCGTCATCTACTTCTTGCGCGTGGGCTGGCGCATCACCTTGTTCAAGGCCGCCTACCAGCTAGGCGTGATGCTGCGCACGCGCTTCTACACGCGCATGTCGCAGCAAGGTGCGGCGTTTTACCAGAACCAGCGCACGGGCGACCTGATGGCGCTGGCGACGAACGATATCGACGCCATCGAAATGGCCGCCGGCGAAGCCATGCTGGCCGGCTTCGACGGCACCTTGACCCTGCTGATGGTGCTGGGCATCATGCTGCTGGGCGTGGACTGGCGCCTGGCCTGCATCGCGCTATTGCCCTTCCCCCTGATGGGACTGGCCTTCTGGCGCATCTCCAGCCATATCCACACGGCGTCGACGGATTCGCTGAAGCGCTTTTCCGCACTGAACGACCATGTGCAGGAATCGCTGTCGGGCGTGCGCACCCTGCGCGCACTGGGCCTGGAAGAGCGCAGCAGCAAGCAGTTCTCCACCCTGGCCGGCCATGCAGCCAACGCCAGCCTGACGGCGCAGCGCTGGGAAGCGGCGTATGAACCGGCCGTCGGCCTGACGCTGACGGCCGCCACGGCGCTGACCCTGGGCCTGGGCGGCTACCTCGTGTGGCACGACCAACTGACCATCGGCGCGCTGACGAGCTTTTCCATGTACCTGGGCCAGCTGATCTGGCCCATGTTCGCCGCCGGCTGGGTACTCTCGCTGATCGAACGGGGCCGCGCCGCCTGGCAGCGCTTGCAACCCATGCTCGACGCGCCGCTGGCCATCGACGACCATGGCAGCATCGCCACCCTCACGCCCGGCCCCCTGCAATTGCAGGACGTCGGCTTTGCCTACGCGGGCCAAACGGCACCCGCGCTCTCCGGCATTTCGCTGCGCCTGCAGCCGGGCCAAACCCTGGGCTTGGTGGGTCCCACGGGCAGCGGCAAGTCGACCCTGCTGCGCGTGCTGCTGCGCCAGGTCACGCCGCAGTCGGGCACGGCCACGTGGAACGGTCATCCGCTTGACGCTTATACCTTACACGCGCTACGCGCTGCCATCAGCTGGGTGCCGCAGGAGTCGTTCCTGTTCTCCGCCACCATCGCCGACAATATCGCCTTGGCCCGTCCCGGCGCCACGCGCGAGGAAGTGGAACGGGCGGCGCAACTGGCCGACATCCATGCCGATATTTTGCAATTCCCCGACGGCTATCAAACCCACGTGGGCGAGAAAGGCATCACCCTGTCCGGCGGCCAGCGCCAGCGCGTGGCGATTGCCCGCGCCCTCTTGGCCGACAACGGCTTGCTGCTGCTCGACGATGCTTTATCCGCCGTCGACACGGGCACGGAAACGCGCATCTTGCAGCACCTGGAAGAACTGCGCGCACGCCGCCCCGAGCGCAGCGCCATCATCGCCAGCCACCGCCTGAGCGCCGTCGTCAACGCGGACCTGATCCTGGTGCTGCGCGACGGCCACGTCACTGAAACGGGCAACCACGACGCGCTGATGCAGCGCGACGGCTGGTATGCCAGCCAGTGGCGCTATCAACAACTGGAGGCCAGCCTCGATGCCATCTAAGACCGACCAGGCCAACGCCGCCACGTCATCCGTGCGCCGCCAGGCCGCGCAAGCCATCGGCCTGCTGCGCCGCGCCGCCGCGCCCGACCTGCGCCATTTGTACTGGGCCACGTTCTGGCTGATCCTCGCCGCCGCCCTGGAAGTCACGGGCCCCATTTTAGGCAAGGCCCTGATCGACCAGCATCTGCTGCCGCGCAACCTGGACTGGACGCGCATGTCCTTGCTGCTGGGCGGCTGTCTGCTGACGGGCTGGGTCGCCTCCGGCCTGCGCTATCTGCAGCTGGTGCGCCTGTCCGGCCTGGCCATGCGCTCGGTGCAGCGCCTGCGCGAAACCGTCTACCAGCACGTGCTGCGCCTGCCCATGGCCTTCTTCGACCGCGCCATCACGGGCCAGCTGGTCAGCCGCGTCACGAATGACACGGAGGCGGTGAAATCGCTGTACGTGCAGGTGCTGTTCGTCATCCTCGACAGTTCCATCGTCCTGGTCGGCACCATGGCCGCCATGGCCTTCCTCGACTGGCGCTTGATGCTGATCGTGCTGGCCCTGCTGCCGGCCGTGCTGCTCATCGTCTTCCTGTACCAGCGCTGGAGCGCGCCCGCCGTCACGCGTGCGCGCGCCCTGCGCAGCGAGATCAATGGGCAGATCGCCGAATCGATCGGCGGCATGAGCGTGCTGCAGGCGAATAACGCGGAAAAACGCTTCGGTGCCCGCTTCACGGGCATCAACCAGGACCACTACACGGCGCGCATGCAGGAATTGCGCGCCAACGCCTGGCTGCTGCGCCCCGCGCTCGACATGCTCAACATCGTGCTGCTGGCCGTCGTCATCTTCAGCTTCGGCCAGCGCGAGATGGGCGCCGTGGAAGTGGGCGTGCTGTATGCGTTCATCAGCTACATCGCGCGCGTGATCGAACCCTTGATCCAGATCACCATGCAGTTCAGCCAGTTGCAGCAATCGGTGGTGGCGACGGCGCGCGTCTCGGCCCTGCTGGATGAAGCGCAGGCGCTGGAACATGCACAGGGAAGGGACGCACCGGCCCTGCGGCATGCGACAGCGGACATCGACGTGCCCGCCGTGGACATCAAGAACCTGACGTTCGCCTACGTGGAAAACCAGCCCGTGCTGCACGACCTGTCGCTGAGCATTCCGCAAGGCGCCTTCTTTGGCATCGTCGGCCACACGGGTAGCGGCAAGTCGACTTTGCTCTCCTTGCTGCTGCGCTTTTATCCCGTCACGCAGGGTAGCATCGCCATCAATGGCGTCGCCCTCGACAGCATCGACAACGAGCACTTCCGCGCCGACGTGGGCCTGGTGCCGCAAGACCCGTTCCTGCTGGCCGCCTCGGCGCGCGAAAACATCGACATGGGCCGCGGCTACACGCAGGCGCAGATCGAGACGGCCGCGCGCGCCGCGCATGCGCACGACTTCATCGCCGCGCTGGAACACGGCTACGAGACGCCGCTGGGCGAAGGCGGCTCACGCCTGTCATCGGGGCAGAAGCAGCTGATCGCGATTGCCCGCGCGCTGGCCGGCCAGCCGCGCATTTTGCTGCTGGATGAAGCGACCTCGCGCATCGATAGCCAGACGGAGCAGATCGTGCAGCTGGCCCTCAACGAATTGCGCGGCAAGGTGACCATCATCGCCATCGCCCACCGCCTGTCGACCATCCGCGAGGCGGACCGGATCATCGTGCTGAACCATGGCCGCATCACGGAGGCGGGACCGCACGAGGAACTGATGCAGATCGAGGGCGGTTTGTACCAGCGCCTGTACCTGCTGCAGCAGCTGGCGCAGTAAGGGGGCTTTGTCGATGCCTGACGTGTGCACTTTCGCAAATTTCTGCGCCCCGCATGATATTTCTTGATTGCAACAGAATATAATCTGTTACAGACAGGTGGTCATTGCGGGAGCGGGACGTTGGCAGGCAGACAGAATCGGGCATCATGGCGAAAGGCGCATTGGCTGCTGGTATTGGCCGGCTTGCTGGCGCCTGCCGCGCACGCCCAGAACAGCAACCTCGAGCAGTATCTTGCCGCCGTGCGCGACGATGGCCGCTTCGTGCCCGCGCGTGCCCTGCAGCGCCTGCAAGAAGTGGAAGCGCAGGCGCGCAGCGCGCCCCTACCGGTGCACGCGGAATTCCTGACGCAGCTGAGCAACGCCCGCATGCGCCTGGGGCAGCACGATATCGCCATGCAGCTGGCCGAGGAGCTGATCGCCTACGCCCGCCAGAACAAGAGCGACGTGGCGTTGGCGAAAGGCATGCTCAACAAGGCCTACATCACGTTTGCCAGGAACGAGCGCCGCGCCTCGCACCTGCTGGCCTTTGAAGCGGAACGCATCGCCAACGGCACGGACGACTTGCCCGTGCGCGTGCAGGCCACCATCAGCGCGGGCCAGTCCTGGGCCGAAGAAGGCAATTTCCCGTTTGCGCTGGCCAAGCTGCAAGCGGCCGTCGACCTGGCGCGCCAGAGCAAATCGCCTTCCTGCCTGGCCGCCGCCCTGAATGCCCTCACCCAGCTGTACACGCAGATGCGCGAATACGACAAGGGCTTCGAGGTGCTCGACGAATTGCTGGCCGTGTCAAGCGCCCTGGCATCGCCGGGCCGCATGGCACAGGCAAAGAATACAGAATACGGACTGTCGCTCGACGCGCAGCAGCCGCAACGGGGCCAGCGCGCCCTGCTGGCGGCCCTGGCGCTGGAACGCCAGTTGGGCGCGCGCGGCATGGTCGCCGCTACCCTCGTCAATCTGTCGGACAGCTACCTGAAGCAAGGCGACTACGCGCGCACCCTGCGCTTTGCAAATGACGCCATCACGGCGGCGCGCCTGGTCAACGATGAACAGGTGGAGGCGACGGCGCGCCTGAACATCGGCCAGGCGTTGATCGGCCAGGGACGCTTGCAGGAAGGCAAGCAAAGCGTGGCCACTGGCCTGGCCTACTACGAACGCACGGCAAACCAGCCGGAAATGCAGGCCGTGCTGCTGGAATACGGCATGGCGCTGGAAAAGGCGGGTGACATGCGCGGCGCCGTGACTGCCTACCATCGCGAACGGGGCATTTCCAACCAGCTATTCGAGAAGCAGCGGCAAAAGGCCGTATATGAGCTGCAAGAAAAATATGAGGCGGAAAAGAAACAGCGCCAGATCGAGCTGCTGAGCCGCGAGAATCAGATCAAGAGCACGGAAATCGACAACCGCCGCCTGCAGCAGCGCGTATGGTGGCTGCTGGCGCTGGTACTGGCCATGGCGTCCGTCATCGTCGGCTTGCTGTACCGCAAGGTGCGCCATGCGAACGTGCAGTTGAAGGTGAAGAACCAGGAACTCAAGCGCCAGAGCTCGCGCGACCCGCTGACAGCCTTGTACAACCGCCGCCATTTCCAGGAATTCATGCGCAGCCATGCGGGCAAGCCGCAGCGGGCCTACGGCGGCGATGTCGTGGGCGCGCTGTTCCTGCTCGATGTCGACCATTTCAAGCACATCAACGACGCTTACGGCCATGCGGCAGGCGACCTGGTGCTGACAACGATCGCCGAAACCCTGCATGAGGTGTTGCGCGAAACGGACATGATCGTGCGCTGGGGCGGCGAGGAATTCCTTGCCTTCCTGCCGGCCGTCGCGCGCGACGGACTCGACGATATTGCGCGGCGCATCCTCAACGGCATGGCGGCACAGGTCATCCACTACCAGGGGCAAACCATCAAGGTGCACGTCTCCGTGGGCTTTGCCCCCTATCCGCTGGCGCCGCTGGGACGGCCGCTCACGTGGGAACGCAGCGTCAACCTGATCGACATGGCGCTCTACCTGGCCAAGGCGCACGGGCGCAACCGGGCGTATGGCTTGCGCGGTTTCCGGCAGGTGGAAAGAACGACGCTGGAAGCGGTAGAGCAAGACCTGGAACGCGCGTGGCGCGACGGCTTTGTCGATTTGAGCGTGGTGCTGGGGGGAACGGACGGGATGAACAGGACGGAGACGGTGGAAACAGAGGCGGCCGGGCCAGGCGGCCAGGCCAGCGATGGCGTCGCCGCAGCTGCCATCAACTGACGACAGCTGCGAGGGCCGGGCCAGCGGCGGCCGGCCCTGGCGCGCTTATTACGATGATTACTTGTGCGCGGCGTCCTGCATCTTTTCGCCGGCCTTTTCCACTTTCTTGCCGACGGCATCGGCCGCTTCGCTCATTTTCTTGTCGGCGTCAGCAGCAACCTGGTCCATCTTGGCGCCCGTATCGGCAGCAGCCTGGCTCACGGCGGCGTCAGCTTTGGTAGCGGCAGCCTTGATGTCGGCTTCAGCCTTGGCAGCGGCCGCATCGATTTTCTGGCCAGCTTGTTCAGCCGGGCCGGCAGCAACATCGTCCTTCTTCTGGCAGGCAGCCAGCGCCACAACCATCATCCCGGCGGCGCACACGGTCATCCAATTTTTGCTTACTTTCATGATATTCCCTTTCATTATTATCAAAAGACACAGATCAGTTCGCAATATACACCTGCCTAAAATTTTCTAGCGTGCGCTAACGCACATAAGAACAGGCTTTTGTGACGTAGTTGTAAGCAATGGTATCTTGATATCTTTCACGGCGCCTTTCCGATGCGCAGGCATGGCCTTGCCCTACTGGCCCGCAGTCGGCACTGGCACCGCGTCCAGCAGCGAACGTTCGAGCAATTGCGACAACGCCGTGCGCAGCGCCTGCGTGCGCGCTGCCAGTTCCGGCCGCTTGTAGCGCTCGGCGGCGATCAGGCTGCTTTCCAGGCAGACCCGGTCCGACCTGGCCAGGCAGGCGTCGGCCAGATCGAGCTGGGAACTGGCCAGCGCCACTTTCACCTTGGCGTCGAGTTCCAGGGTGTCGGGATCGTCGCCCCAGCGCTTCACGTGGCCGGCCAGGCGCGTGGCGGCCAGTTCCGGCTTGCCCGCATCGAGCGCCTGGTTGACGCTGCCTTGCAACGCCAGCCACGCCTGGGCCCGCTGCTGTTGCTTGTCGCAGGCGGCGGTGGACTTGGTGATGCTCGCCTGCAAGCGTTTGAGGTGCGCGGCGGGCGCCTTGGCACTTTTCAGCACGGCCAGCGCGCTGCGCGCCCCGTCCAGGTCGCACTGCGCCGCCAGCGCAGTGGCGGCCTCGACTTGTTCCGCCACGCTGGCCGGCTTGTCGGCCGGCTTGTTGAAGAACCAGATACCGGTCAGCACCACGGCCGCCGCGATCCACGTGCGCAAGCGCACGGGCGGGCGCGGTGGCGGCACCGAACCCCTGCTGACAGGCTTGGCCGGCGGCGCCTTGGCTGACGCGGCAGGCACCGGAGGTGGCGGTGGCGGGACAGGCTTGGGAGCAGGAGCGGAGGCGGGCTGCGGCTTGGGAGTGGGCGGCGCGACGGGCACCGGCGGCGGCATGCGCGGCACCGGGGCCGGCGCTGGCACTTTCTCTAATACAGGCGCTGCAGCCACCTGGCGCGCGCCGCAAAACGGGCAATGCGCCACGCGCAGCGGCAAGCTTCGGCCGCAAGCGGCATTGATGCAAACGTCATTCACTGTTTCAAGCACATTCCAACCTTTTCCTGGAGTCATTCCACTGCGTTCTGCCGCAATATTACCTTACGCGCGTACCGCAACGGCGCACCCGCAGCGAGTTCCACTGCCTTGATACCGATCAAAAAAAAGCTCTGTCTCCGGCAAGCAGGGGACAGAGCCAATATTATCGTGATATCAGAGAAGTAGCAGAAACGGCGGAGCAAATGTCCAAGGGCAGGCAACAACGCCATGGGTGATTTATCAGGGTCTCTTACACCTTGACCGCATCAACTTTTGCAATCACCGTGCGCGCAATGATATCCGTTGCCGGGCAAGACTCCATCGCATCCGAATACGCGAGCCAGCGCTGCAGGCTTTCCATGCGGCGGATGGTGATACCCTTGCCATTGATATAGCCGATTTGCTCGAAATTGACGGGGCTGGTGGTCAGTTTCGACACGGTGGGCGCATTGTCGACCAGGCGGTCGTAGGCCTTGCGCGCCTTGTGCTCCCACTTGGCCAGCACGGGATCGTCAAAACGGTTGCTTTCAAAATACACGGTGATGGTGCGGTCGTGGTTGGCAAAGCCGACGATGGCCGCACCCTTACGTATAGTCAACAGGACATCTTCCTTGACGCCCGTGACGGGAACGAACACGGCGGCGCGTCCATCCGTATCCGGCCGCTCCATGGGAATATCTTGTCCGATTATGCTTATCACATCACACTCTTCATCATCGCCTGCTGGCTTGTTGTTCCTGCATCACTGAAAGCGTGCCGCCGTGCGCATGCGCGCGTTTGCCGCTGCGCCGGGCCGCTTCCAGGCTCGCTGCCTTACCATTTATCAAATAATACATTGCCGTAAAGCACTACACAAGATAATCAGGGACGCGGCAGCCGCCTGTCCTCCGCCGGATGGGGAATGGTGTGCCCGGCGGCAATCGCCTTATAATGCTGCGATTACTTCACGCCCCCCCACCTTCGCACCATGACGCTTCCCGAGAATGACACCAGCCGGCTCGACGCCATCAGCGCCGCCGCCACCGAAGTGGCCGCGCAAAACGTGGCCGACCTGCTGGCCATGGCCATCTGCCACCGCCCGGACGAACCGGCCCTGATCGTCTGCGACAAGCGCAGCTGGCTCAATGTCGTGCTGACGGAAGCGTATCGCCAGGCCTTGCCGGATGCGGCCTTCATCGATTTCGACGAGGTCACGCCCGACGCCGTGCTGGCCGCGTTTGCCGAGCTGCCCGCCGGCAGCCTCGTCGTGCTGATTCAGTCGACCAGCTTCCGCCTGGAAGCGTTCCGCATCCGCATCGAACTGTTCAAACGGGGCCTGAAAGTCATCGAGCACGTGCACCTGTCGCGCATGCCCGGCGTACAGGGGCTGCATTACATCGCCTCGCTGGCTTACGACCCCGCCTACTATCGCGGCGTGGGCCATGCACTGAAAGCGCGCATCGACCGCGCCCGCCACGGCATGGTCGACAGCGGCGGCGAACAGCTGATCTTTGCTTCGCCGTTCGAATCGGCCAAACTGAATATCGGCGACTACAGCGGCATGAACAATATCGGCGGCCAGTTCCCGCTGGGCGAAGTGTTTACGGAAGCGCAGGACCTGGAAGCGGTGAACGGGCGCGTGCGCATCTTCGTTTTCGGAGACACGCACTTCATGGTCAACCGCCCCGACACGCCGATCACCCTGATCATCGAAAAGGGCCGCGTGACGGGCACCGAGCACGCCACGCCCGAATTTACCGCCATGCTGGAGATCATCCGCGCCCATGAGGGCGAAGTGTGGGTGCGCGAACTGGGCTTCGGCATGAACCGCGCGTTTTCGCGCGAACAGCTGGTCAACGACATCGGCACGTATGAACGCATGTGCGGCATCCATCTGTCGCTGGGCGCCAAGCATGGCGTGTACACCAAGCCACAATTCAAGCGCAAAGATGCGCGCTACCACGTCGACATCTTCGCCGTCACCGAAGCCGTCTACCTGGACGACGAGCGCGTGTATGCGGATGGCGCGTGGACGCTGGAACCCGTCGCGTTCAACTGAAAAATCCAGCTGCTTGCAGCTCGCGGTCCCACGGCGGCACGGGCTGGTATTCGGCCACCAGGAAATCGATCAGCGCGCGCACCTTGGGCGATGGCTGGCGGCTGGCCGGATACAGGGCGCTCAAGTGATTCAGCGGCAGGTCCCAGCCAGACAGCACGGGCAGCAGGCTGCCATCGAGCAAATTGCGCCAGGCGAGGAAGGTGGTGCTGTAGACGATGCCGAGTCCCCGCTGCGCCGCCTGGTGCAGCACCAGGCCATTGTTCGCAGTAAAACCCGCCTGCACGCGCACGCTCACCTCCTCGCGCTGTTCCCCTTCTCCACGCTGGAAATGCCAGTTCGTGCCATCGGTCAGGTGGCTGAAATGCAGGCACTGGTGCTGCAACAGCTCTTGCGGCGTCTGCGGCACGCCCCACTGCGCCAGGTAGGCGGGACTGGCGCACAGCACGGCGCGGCACGGCGCCAGCGGGCGCATGGCCAGCGCGCTGCTGTCCGGGATGCCGCCGACCCGTATCGTCAAATCAAAACCGTGGCGTATCGGGTCAAGCAAGGCATCGTCGACAAACAACTCGGCCTGCACCTGCGGGTGCAGCAAGCTGAAACGGGCGACGGCATCGGCCAGCCACGCGCTGCCGAAACTCGACGGCGCCTGGATGCGCAGCGGCCCGGCCAGCTCCGCCCCGGCCCCTGCCTGCGCCACGTGCGCCACCATGCGCGCCGCTTCCTGCGCCTGGCTGACGGTGGCCATGCAGGGCGCCAGATAGGCGCGGCCCGCATCCGTCAAGCTCACTTCGCGCGTGGAGCGGTGCAGCAGGCGCGCATGCAGGCGTTCTTCCAGCTGCATGATGGTCTTGCTGACCATGGCCCGCGTCAGGCCCAGGCGCTGCCCGGCCAGCGTGAAGCTACGCTGGCGCGCCACTTCGACAAAGATTTCCATCGCTTTAAGTTGATCCATGTCAAAGATTGTCATCGCTTTGGCGACAATCTGTCAACCGCAGGGCGATTGTTTGCCGCCCTCGCCCATCCTACAATGGCGCTTTCCATTGACCTCCGGAGCCGCCGCCATGCTGACAATCCTGCAACAAGAACAATACCAACGCGACGGCTACCTCATCCTGCCCGATTTCAAGGGTGCGGACGAGATCGCCGCCTTGCGCGCGCGCGCCGAGCAGATTGTCAACGAATTCGATCCCAGCGCCAGCAAGTCGATCTTCACCACGCGCGACCAGGCCAAGAACACCAACGACTATTTTCTCGCCTCCGACAACACCATCCGCTGCTTCTTCGAGGAAGAGGCATTCGGCGCGGACGGCCAGTTAAAGCAGGCAAAATCGCTGTCGATCAACAAGATCGGCCATGCCATGCATGACCTGGACCCCGTCTTCCGCGCCTTTTCGGCCGACCCGAAACTGGCCGAAGTGGCGCGCGACCTGGGCCTGGCGGACGCACAAGTCTGGCAATCGATGTACATTTTCAAGCAGCCCGGCATCGGCGGCGAGGTGCGCTGGCACCAGGATGCCACCTACTTCGAAACCACGCCGATCAGCGTGACCACCTTCTGGTTCGCGCTGGAAGATGCGACCCTGGACAACGGCTGCCTGTGGGCGGAGCCGGGCGGTCACCGCGGCCCCCTGCGCGAACGCTTCATCCGCAACGGCGACGCCGTGCGCGTGGAAAAACTCGATGCCATGCCCTGGCCCGACGACAGCACGGCCGTGCCACTGGAAGTCAAGGCGGGCGCCCTGGTCTGCTTCCACGGCTTGCTGCCCCATTACAGCGCGCCAAACCGCTCGCCCGTCTCGCGCCACGCCTATACTTTGCACGCCACCGATGGCCGGACGGAATACGCGGCCCACAACTGGATACAGCGCGACGCAGCGTTCCCCGTGCGGGGCTTCGTCTGATGCGCATCGACGTCTTTGCCGCCCACTGGGGCAATAACGAGCTGCCGCCCGAGGTCTTCATCGACAAGGTGCTGGCGGCCGGCTTCGACGGTATCGAGATGTCGCTGCCGCTGGACGCCGCCCTGCGCGAGGAGTGGACGGAGCGCATCGCCAAGGCGGGCCTGCAACTGATCGCCGCGCAGTGGGAAACCGTCTTCCACAGCGACTTCGAGCTGCACCGCGCCGCCCTGGCCGAACTGCTGGAAAACGCCTGCCTGGCGCGCCCCGTGCTGGTCAACACGCACACGGGCAAGGATTACTACAGCCAGGCGCAGAACGCGCAGCTGCTCGACCTGGCCGCCGCCATCTCGGCAAAGCATGGCGTGCCCATCGTGCACGAAATCCACCGCAGCCGCTTCAGCGGCCACCCGATGCTGCTGCTGCCCTACCTGGCGCAGTATCCCGGGCTGCCATTGACGGCCGACCTGTCGCACTGGTGCTGCGCCTGCGAATCCCTGCTCGATGACCAGCCGCAGACCCTGGCGCAAGTACTGCCGCTGGTACGCCACGTGCACGCGCGCGTGGGTCATGCGCAGGGGCCGCAGGTGGCCGACTTCCGCGCGCCGGAAGCGAAGGCGGCGCTCGACGCCCACCTGGCGTGGTGGGACGCCATCGTCGCACTGCGCCGCGCGGCGGGCGCCGAGCGCATGACGTTCACGCCGGAATTCGGCCCCGCGCCATACACGCAAACCCTGCCCTGGACGCAGCAACCCGTGACGGATGCCTGGGAACAGAACGTCGCCATGCTCAATTTGCTGCGCGCGCGATACGTCGGGTAGCTAGCCGCAATCCGGCGCCGGATCGCCAGGTCCGGCGCCGCGCATTGCAATTAAGTAGCGCACTATATATACTGTGCCCATGGATACCATCACCTCCCCCAACCCCTTGCACCAGGTGCCGCGCCTGGACGGCCAGCTGTGCTTTGCGCTGTACTCGACCTCGCTTGCCATGAACAAGCTGTACCGCAAGCTCCTGCGCAAACTCGGCCTCACCTATTCGCAATACCTGGTGATGATGGTGCTGTGGGAACGCGATGGCTTGACGGTGTCGGAAGTGGGCGAGCGCCTGTTCCTCGACTCGGCCACCCTGACGCCCCTGCTCAAGCGCATGGAGCAGTCGGGCCTGTTGACGCGCACACGCGCCGCCAGTGACGAGCGCCAGGTCATCATTTCCCTCACGCAGCAGGGCGACCAGTTGCGCCACGAAGCGGCCCTGCTGCCCGAAGCCATCCTGACGGCCAGCCATTGCAGCGTGGAACAAGTTGTGGACATGAAACAACAACTGAACCAGTTGCGCGACAGCCTGATGAAAAGTGAGTGAAAGCACCGCTACGCTGCTGGCGAATCTGTACCAGCGCCAGTCCGACCTGGGCCAGGAAGACTGCGCGTAGACATCTTCCAGCGCGTACTGGTCGACGGTGCGCACCTGAAGCAGCTGGGGGTGGCAGGTTCAGCCAACGCGGGCTGTGTCACGCAACAGCAGCTCGACGCGCCACCAGCTACCGGCCCGGCGAATTGCTCGAAGCCGTGCCGGGGCGGATCGCCAGCCGGCATCGCGGCGAAGGCGATACCAACAACGGCTTCGACGTCACGGCCACGGCATATGACGCCAGCTGACATGCCACCGACCAGATTGCCCTGCGCGCCGTGCTTGAACGGGCGCATCGCCTGGCAGATCGACAAGAACTTGCGCGCGGAGCTGGAGAGCTACAAGCTGGCCAGGCGGCGCGACTCGGCCATCGATTACGACTCTGCCTCGCGCCTGCCCGGCGAGACGCAGCCCGTCGACGATATCCACTCCCATCCGGTGGAATAGCGCTCGCTGCGCCTGACCCTGGTAAAGGATTTTTAACTCAACAAGAATAATTCCTGTCGGACGTAGCACAAGAATTGCCGCGAAGTCGTAGAATGCCAGGCTGGATAAACTGAGACAGGCCGCATTGCGGCCGGCACCGCCATGAGCACTTCCGCACCGATCTTTACCGACCCGTCCCACGTCAAGGATGCCTTGCGCGATGATGGCTATGCCGTCCTGCGCCCGCAGGACGTGGCCGCGATGGCCGGCTGCCCGTTGGCCGCGCTGCGCGCGCTGGAACCGAGCTGGAATACCCTGGCGCTGGACAACTACCTGAAGGATGGCGGCCGCTATCGCCGCCGGCGCCACTCATGCTTCGTGCAGGATGGCGAGCGCCTGACGCAGACGGCGCACCGTCCGCACTGGCAACCGGTCGAATACAACGCCCTGCATGGCGGCATGCACCGCCTGTTCGAACCGGTCGAACCAGCCATCGTCGCACAGCCAGCCTGGCAACAGCTGATCCGCGCGCTGGGCGACGCCTGCTCGCAGGTCAAGGGCAGCCAGCCCTGGTTCATCGAGGCACACCAGTTCCGCATCGACACGACCGATGGCATCGGCCGCCCCACGCCGGAAGGCGCGCACCGCGACGGCGTCGATTTCGTCGCCGTGCTGCTGATCGGGCGCGAGCAGGTCAAGGGCGGCGAGACGCGCATCTTCGAAGCCAATGGTCCCAACGGCAAGCGCTTTACCCTGACCGAGCCGTGGTCGCTGCTGCTGCTCGACGATGCCGCCGTGATCCACGAATCGACGCCGATCCAGCCCATCGGCGAACATGGACACCGCGACACCCTGGTGCTGACGTATCGCGCTGGCCAGTTCCAGGGCGAGAATTAAGCGTTGGCCACAGCATTCCCTGTGGCCAAAATAGTTACTTGCAAGTTACTTTTGCAGACCTAAATCCGATATAGTCACAGGATGTCGATATTGCGCGCTCACGGCGCCCAGCATCACCACACTGAAATTCTAGGAGAGGTCTGTGGACTCCAACAACCAAATCAAGCCTGACGAAATCGAGATCCTGATCGTCGAGGACAGCCCGACCCAGGCGGAGCGTTTGCGCCGCCTGATCCAGTCGCTGCACTATAACGCGCGCGTGGCGGCGAACGGCCAACTGGCCCTGGCCGCCATCCGCGAGCGCAAGCCGCACCTGGTGCTGTCCGATATCGTCATGCCTGAAATGAATGGTTACGACCTGTGCCGCGCCATCAAGTCCGATCCGACCCTGCGCGACATCCCCGTGATCCTCGTCACCTCGCTCAACGATCCGAAGGACATCATCCGCGGCATCGAGTGCGGTGCCGACAATTTCATTCGCAAGCCGTATGCGGAAGACTATCTGCTCAACCGCATCAGCCACATGCTGATGAACCAGAAGCTGCGCAAGAACCAGAATGTGGAAATCGGCATCGCCCTGTACCTGGGCGACCAGAAGCATTTCATCAATGCGGAGCGCCAGCAAATCCTCGATTTGCTCATTTCCACGTATGAACAGGCGGTGCAGGTCAACGGCGAACTGCAGGCGCGCGAACGCCAGGTGATCGAGCTGAACATGCGCCTGGCGCACCATGCGGCGGAACTGGAAACCATCAACCGCGAAATCGCCCTGAAAAACCTGGAACTGGCCGAAGCGAGCCGCATGAAGTCCGCCTTCATCGCCAATATGTCGCATGAACTGCGCACTCCCCTGAACGCCATCATCGGCTTCACGGGCGCGCTGCTGATGAAACTGCCCGGCCCCCTGACGTCCGACCAGGACAAGCAGCTCAACACCATCCGCGCCAGCGCGCGCCATCTGCTCTCGCTGATCAACGATATCCTCGACGTGGCCAAGATCGAAGCGGGCAAGCTGACGCTGTCGATCGAGCCCGTGCACTGCCAGGAGCTGATGGCCGAAGTGGCCGACACCCTGCGCCCGCTGGCCCAGCAAAAGGGCCTGACGCTGGAAATGGCACTGGGAGAAGCGGGCCAGCCGGCCGCCATCATCGACACGGACCGCCGCGCGCTGACGCAAATCCTCATCAACCTGCTCAACAACGCCATCAAGTTCACGGAACAGGGCACGGTGCGCATCAGCCTGGCCCAGCGCGAGGAAGACGGCGTGCTGGTGACGGAAATGAGCATCGCCGACAGCGGCGCCGGCATCAAGGAAGAAGACCAGGCCAAGCTGTTCCAGGCCTTCTCGCAGCTCGATTCCACCTCCACGCGCCACGTGGAAGGCGCGGGACTGGGCCTGTACCTGTGCCAGAACCTGGCCAACGCCATCGGCGGCGCCCTGTTCTTCAACAGCGACTACGGCTCCGGCAGCACGTTTACGCTGGCCCTGCGCAGCAAAGCCTGATTCGGGTGCGCCGCAGCATAAACTGTGGATTTTTTGCCATCCCAAACAGGCCGATACCGTAGTTCTACGGTATTGCACTGCACCATTTTCAGCGCTATAGTAGAACTGTCTCCTCCAATTCGTTCTCCGAACATTGGATTGCGCCCGCGAATACAACCGCGGGCTTTTTTTTGCCCGCGTCTTACATCATCTTCATCTTCCCTCAACTAAATCAATCGATTTAGTTATATCAATCGCTTGAGATATATGATTAAATCTCCGGCATGATTGAAAAAAACGCCATCCTCACTTCCCATGCCGACGAAGCGCGCAAGCCCCGTTCCGACGGCGAACAGTCACGGGAGCGGCTGCTGCATAGCGCCATCCGCCTGTTTGCAGAACAGGGCTACGCCAAGACGTCCACGCGCGAACTGGCGCAGGCGGCCGGCACCAACGCGGCCGCCATCAGCTACTATTTTGGCGACAAGGCGGGCCTGTACCGCGCCGCCTTTGCGCAGCAATCGTCTGATCCGCAAGACAATATCGCCCTGTACGAGCAACCCCATTTCACCTTGCGCCAGAGCCTGGAAGGCTTTTATGCGCAATTGCTCGCCCCCATGCAGCAAGGCGACATCGCACGCGACTGCATGCGCCTGTGGTGCCGCGAAATGCTCGAACCGACGGGCCTGTGGGCGCGCGAGATCGACCAGAACATCCGCCCCGAGCATGAGGCGCTCACGCGCGTGCTGGCGCGCCACCTGGGCGCGCCAGACAACAGCGACGACATGCACCGGCTGGCGTTTTCCATCGCCTCGCTGGCCCTGCAGCACATGGTGGGCACCGAAGTGCTGCAAACCCTGCGTCCGCAACTGCTGGAATCGCCGCACGCCATCGACACCTGGCTGGCGCGCATGACCGACTACGCGCTGGCCATGGCCGACGTGGAACGCCGGCGCCTGGCCATTCCTCCCTCTCCCCCTACCGCTCAACGACAAGCAGAAGGACCAGCATGACGACTATTCGATGCACCGTTCAACGCGCCCTGACCGCCAGCATCATGCTGGCGCTGGGCGGCTGCGCCCTGCAGGGACCGCCCGCAGCGGTGGCCGCCAGCGCGCCCGCGCAGTGGCAGGCGCCGCTGCCGCATAACGGCAAGCTGACGGACCTGGCCAGCTGGTGGCAGGGCCAAGGCGACAGCCTGCTGGTGGAATTGATCACCGACGCGCAGCAGGTCAGCCCGACCATCGCCGCCGCCAGCACGCGCATCGCGCAGGCGCGCGCGGACCGCATCGCCAGCGGCGCCGCGCTGGCGCCCACGCTCGACGCGACAGGCAGCGTGGTGCGCACCAGCCAGCAATCGGCCCAGCCCGGCGGCACCACCTCGCAAGCCGCGCTGCAGGCGTCGTGGGAAATCGATGTATTTGGGGCCAGGCGCGCCACGCGCGATGCGGCGCAAGAGCGCTACGACAGCGCCCGCGCGCTGTGGCATGAAGCCCGCGTCTCGGTGGCCGCCGAAGTGGCAAACCAGTACTACGCCTTGCGCACCTGTCAGCAATTGCAGGCCGTAGCCGAACAGGATGCTGTCTCGCGCCGCGACTCGGCGCGCCTGACGCAACTGAGCGCCGGCGCCGGCTTCCAGCCGCCCGCCAATGCCGCCCTGGCCCGTGCCAGCGCCGCCGAAGGCGCCAGCCGCGCCATCGAACAACGGGCCGCCTGCGACGTGAATATCCAGGCGCTGGTGGCCCTGTCGGCCATGCCGGAAGCGTCGCTGCGCCAGAAGCTGGCGGCCAGCCCTGCCGTCCTGCCCTCGCCCGTGGCGATTGCGGAACTGCCGGCGCAAACCCTGGGCCAGCGTCCCGACATCTACAGCGCCGAACGCGAAGTAGCAGTGGCCAGCTTCGAAGTGCGCGGCGCGCAGGCGCAGCGCTATCCTCGTCTGAGCCTGGCCGGCTCGATCGGCAAGGGCAATATCCGCTCTGGCGGCACCAGCATCACGGCCAGCACCTGGAGCATCGGCCCGCTGGCCGTCAGCCTGCCCATCTTCGACGGCGGCACCCGCCGCGCCCAGGTCGATGCGGCCACCGCGCGCTACGACGAAGCGGTGGTGAAATACCGCGCCGGCGTGCGCCAGGCCGTGCGCGAAGTGGAAGAGGCGCTGCTCAACCTGGCCAGCACGGACGCGCGCAGCGGCCATGCGAAAACGGCTTTGGCCGGCTACCGCGTGTCGTTTGTCGCCACCGAGGACCGCTACAAGAATGGCCTGGCCAGCCTGATCGAGCTGGAAGACGCGCGCCGCACGCGCCTGGCCGCTGAAAACACGGTGGTCAACCTCGAGCGCGAACGCAGCGCCGCCTGGGTGGTGCTGTACCGCGCCGCTGGCGGCGGCTGGAACAGCAGCAGCGCCATCGCCAACAACGCCCTCTGACGGATACGACAACATGAAAAAAATGACTTTGAAACCGATGGCTGTCGCCCTGGCCGCCCTTTGCGTGATGCTGGGCGCCGGCGTGGCCCTGTACTCCCCTTCCTCCACAGCGGCCGACGACGCCAAGGATAAAAACGCGGCGCAAAAACCGGCGCTTACCGTCACCACGGCCAAGCCGCAAACGGCCAGCCTGCCCATCAAGCTGAAGGCCAACGGCAACGTGGCCGCCTGGCAGGAAGCCGTCATCGGCAGCGAATCGAACGGCTTACGCCTGACGGACGTGCGCGTGAATGTGGGCGACGTGGTGCGCGCCGGCCAGGTGCTGGCCGTGTTCTCGAACGACACGGTGAACGCCGACGTGGCGCAGGCGAAGGCCGCCGTGCTGGAAGCGGAAGCGAATGCCGCAGAAGCAGCTGCCAACGCGCAGCGCGCCCGCTCGCTGCAAAGCACGGGCGCCATCAGCGCGCAGCAGATCAGCCAGTACCTGACGGCAGAACAGACGGCCAACGCGCGCATCGCATCCGCCAAGGCGCAGCTGGCGTCGCAGCAGCTGCGTCTGAAATACACGCAGGTGGTGGCGCCCGACAGCGGCATCATTTCCTCGCGCTCGGCCACCGTCGGTTCCGTCGTGGGCACCGGCACGGAATTGTTCCGCATGATCCGCCAGGGCCGCCTCGAATGGCGCGCCGAAGTGACGGCCACCGAGCTTATGAGCCTGAAACCGGGCACCCTGGCGCAAGTGAAGGCGGCCAATGGCAGCGTTTTGACGGGCAAGGTGCGCATGATCGCGCCTACCGTCGATCCGCAGACGCGTTACGCCCTCGTGTACGTGGACCTGCCGGCCAGCAGCGGCAACAATGCGCCGTTCAAGGCCGGCATGTACGCCAGCGGCGAATTCGAACTGGGCACCTCGGGCGCGCTGACGGTACCGCAGCAGGCCATTGCCGTGCGCGATGGCTTCAGCTATGTCTTCCGCCTGAATACCGACCAGCGGGTCAGCCAGATCAAGGTGCAGGCAGGTCGGCGCCTGAGCGACCGCATTGAAATCCTCGGTGGCATCACGGCCGACACGACGATTGTCGTCAGCGGCGCCGGCTTCCTCAATGACGGAGATTTGGTCCGCAATGTGAAAAATCCGGTTCAGACGCCGGTGGCAGCACCGGCAGCGAAAAAGTAAGGAAAGCCATGAATTTTTCCTCCCTCTCGATCAAGAATCCGATCCCGGCCATCATGCTGTTCGTGCTGCTGACCCTGGCCGGTCTGCTGGCCTACAAGGCCAATCCGGTACAGGATTTCCCTGACATCGAACTGCCCATCGTCACCGTCAGCGCGGTGCTGCCCGGCGCCGCGCCGGCCCAGCTGGAAACGGAAGTGGCGCGCAAGATCGAAGACTCCGTCGCCACCCTGCAAGGCGTGAAAAACATCTACACCAAGGTGCTCGAT
Organism: Janthinobacterium leeuwenhoeki; assembly: GCF_051380795.1. NCBI lineage: Bacteria > Pseudomonadati > Pseudomonadota > Betaproteobacteria > Burkholderiales > Oxalobacteraceae > Janthinobacterium > Janthinobacterium leeuwenhoeki. The sequence continues at coordinate 20,562 of NZ_JBNYXT010000043.1, read as the reverse complement.
GGCGTCGTCACAGTCACCGTCGAATTCATCCTGGAAAAGCAGATCGCCGAAGCCGTCAACGACGTGCGCGACGCCGTCGCGCGGGTCAAGGCGGACATGCCGGCCGAGCTGCGCGATCCCACCGTCACCAAAGCGTCCACTGCCGGCCGCGTGGTGCTGACCTTTATCGCCACGGCGAAAGCGGGTGTGGACAACCCGCTCGACGCGCCCGACCTATCCTGGTTCGTCGACAATACGGTGGCCAAGCGCCTGCTGACAGTGCCCGGCGTGGGCGCCGTTACCCGCGTGGGCGGCGTCTACCGCGAGATCCAGGTGGAACTCGACGAGGCGCGCATGGCGGCATTGAAAGTGTCGGCCCTCGACGTCTCGCGCCAGCTGCGCCTGGTGCAACGCGAAGCGCCCGGTGGCCGGGGCGACATTAGCGGCGCCGAGCAGTCGGTGCGCACCATCGCCACCGTCAAAACAGCCGATGAACTCTCGCGCGTGGAAGTGCCGCTGCCGGATGGCCGCCACGTACGCCTGGACCAGGTGGCCACGGTGCGCGACACGGTCGCCGAACCGCGCGCGCTGGCCGAGCAGGATGGCAAGACCGTGGTCGCCTTTGAAGTGTTCCGCACCAAGGGCGCCAGCGAAGTGGCCGTCGCCAAGGGCGCGCGCGCGGCCATCGCCGACCTGCAGAAGGAAAACCCCAACGTGGTACTGCAGCAGTCGATCGACAATGCCTTCCCCGTCGAGGAAAACTTCGACGGCTCGATGGAGCTGCTGTACGAAGGCGCGCTGCTGGCCGTGCTGGTAGTGTGGTGGTTCTTGCGCGACTGGCGCGCTACCCTGGTGGCCGCCGCCGCCCTGCCCCTTTCCGTGATGCCGGCGTTCCTCGGCATCTACTGGTTCGGCTACACGCTCAATACCGTCACCCTGCTGTCGCTGGCCCTGGTCGTCGGCGTGCTGGTCGACGACGCCATCGTGGAAATCGAAAACATCGAGCGCCATCTGCGCATGGGCAAGTCGCCCATGGAAGCTGCCATGGAAGCGGCCGATGAAATCGGCATGGCGGTGATCGCCACCACCTTCGCGCTGGTGGCCGTGTTCCTGCCGACTGCCTTCATGAGCGGCATTCCCGGCCTGTTCTTCAAGCAGTTCGGCTGGACGGCCGTGCTGGCCGTGCTGGCCTCGCTGGTAGTGGCACGACTGCTCACGCCAATGATGGCGGCCTACATCCTGAAACCGCTGCCGCACAAGGAAGAACAGGATGGCTGGCTGATGACGCGCTACCTGACGGTCATGCGCTGGTGCCTGAACCACCGTGGCATCACGGCCATCGCCGCGGCCCTGTTCTTTGTCGGCGCCATCGCGCTGGTGCCGCTGCTGCCGACGGGCTTCGTGCCGGCCGCCGACCGCGCGCAGACGCAGATCAACCTGGAACTGCCACCCGGCTCCACGCTGGCCGAAACGCAGGCCGTGACGTCCATGGCACGAGATGCGGCCATGCAGACGCCGGGCATCCAGGGCGTCTTCAGTTCGATAGGCGGCGGCTCCAGCGGCGACGCCTTCGCCCCCGGCGCGGCGGCCGAGGCGCGCCGCGCCGTGCTGACCCTGACCACCGTGCACCGCACCGAGCGCAAGGAATCGATGGCGGACCTGGAAACGCAGCTGCGCCACAAGCTCGATACGATCCCCGGCGCCCGCTTCACGGTGGGGCCGCCCGACACTGGCGTCAAGATGCAGCTGGTGCTGCGTTCGGAAGACCCGGTGGCGCTAATGGCGGCGGCGCAAAAGGTCGAGCGCGAACTGCGCGGCTTGAAAGGCATCGGCAACGTCAATTCCAGCGCCTCGCTGGTGCGCCCTGAAATCATCGTGCGGCCCGATTTCGCCAAGGCGGCCGACCTGGGCGTGACGGCGGCAGCCATTGGCGAAACCGTGCGCGTGGCCACGGCCGGCGACTACGATACGGACCTCACCAAAATGAACCTGCCGGAGCGGCAAGTGCCGATCCGCGTCAAGCTGCCCAACAGCGTGCGCGCCGACCTGGCCGCCATCGAGCGCCTGACGGTGCCCGGCAAGAATGGCCCCGTGCGCCTGGCGAACGTGGCCACGGTGACGATGGAAAGCGGCCCGGCGCAGATCGACCGTTTGAACCGCAGCCGCAATGTGACCCTCGACGTGGAGCTCGGTTCACGCACCCTCGGCGAATTGAACGTGGAAGCGCGTGCGCTGCCGTCGATGAAGAATTTGCCGCCATCCGTGAAGATCGCCGAACTGGGCGACGCGCAGGAGATGGCCTCGCTGTTCGCCAGCTTCGGCCTGGCCATGCTGATCGGTGTACTGTGCATCTACTGCGTGCTGGTGCTGCTGTTCAAGGACTTCATGCAGCCGGTGACCATCCTGGCGGCGCTGCCGCTGTCGATCGGCGGCGCCTTCGTGGCGCTGCTGATCACGGGCAGCGCCCTGTCGATGCCGTCGATGATCGGCCTGATCATGCTGATGGGGATCGTCACCAAGAACTCGATCCTGCTGGTCGACTATGCAATCCTGGCGCGCCAGGCGGGCATGAACCGCTTCGATGCGCTGGTCGACGCTTGCCACAAACGCAGCCGCCCCATCCTGATGACGACAATCGCCATGGGCGCCGGCATGATGCCGCTGGCGCTGGGCTGGGGCGCCGACCCCAGCTTCCGTTCGCCGATGGCCATTACCGTCATCGGCGGCCTGATCACGTCGACCCTATTGAGCCTGCTGGTGGTGCCGGCCGTGTTCACCTACATCGACGACCTGGAGCACCTGCTCAAGCGCGGCATGGCGAAACTGCGCCGCCAGAATGCGCCGCTGCGGCGCGATGACAAGGTGGCGCTGGAAAAATAGGCGCCGCCATTGTTTGCAAAATCGCCCCCTGCGGGCAAGGAAGCGAAGGACCGGCCGCCAGGCCGCGCTCCCTCGCTTCCATCTATCTGGCATACTGCGCCCATTCTCCATGAACGCAATCTGCCCTGCCTATGAATTACCGAACTCCGCTCGTCCTGCTAATGGTATCCGCACTGCTCGGTGCCTGCTCGGACAAGACCGTCCCCGCCAGCGCCGACCTGGCGGCTGACGTGGTAGCCGATGTCCCCGTAGCCACTGCCACTGGCGATGCAGCATCGGCCGAACACGTGCCGCCGCCGGCCGCCACTGCGCCCAAGACGGAGGAGATGAACACGCCGCAGGCGCGCAAGCGCGAGGCGGGCATGATGCGCGCCGTATTCGGCAAGGACTACCGCAGCGACAGCGACGATGCGCTGGCCGACCTGTCCGATCCTGATAACCACGTCGACAAACTCAGTTATGTGGTCAGCGCCGTCAGCCACAAGCTGCTGCCCGATGGCCGCGCCATCCTGGTGGCGAATGCGGAAACGGCCAACACGGAAGGCACGGCAGAATCGGCGCACGCTTCGTCGGGACTGCTGAATGTCTTTTTCCTGGCGCCCAAGGGGCAGCCGGAAGACGGCCAGTGGCAAGTCGTGAAACGCTTGGAAAACATCGCCGCCCTCGGTTCGTCGGGGCAACTTGGTGAAGTCCACTGGGTCATGCTGGGCGCGAACAAGCCGGGACTGGCGATCCGCCACGGCTATACGGGCCAGGGTTACACCATCACGCAACTGGCCCTGTTTGAAATCGGCGACGGCAAGGTGACCGCGCTCGATGGCGGCATGGACCTGTACTCGGACAATATGGGCGCCTGCACGCCGGACATGGAGGAATGCTGGATGGTCGAAGGCAGGTGGCGCTTCGCACCAGCGCGCAATGGCGGCGCCTACGACGACTTGCTGATCGATTTCAAGGGCGCTTCCGAAAAGATCAAGCCCGGCGCCACGGTCAAGCCGGACGAAGACCCGCCGCGCATCGCCACGCCACTGAACGGTCAGGCGCGCTATGGCTTCGATGGCAAGGGATACAAATTAATTGAAGGGAAAAATACGGTGCCTGGCGTTTAGTGGGGTCAGACCCGCCGGGTCAGCCCCCACGCAAACCAGCTACTTGCGCGCCGCTTCCAGGCGCACCAGCAGCGGCGCATACATGGCGCGCGTATGGCTGCTCCAACGGGCCATGGCGCTGTCGATATCGAGCAGCAGGCGCTCCGACAACACTTTGTCGCCCTGCTGCAGCGCCCAGATCGCGCACTCGGCGCGGCACTCGAAGCTGTTGTAGCGCGTCAGCGCATCGTCGAATTCCGCCTTCGCTTCTTGCTGTCGCCCGCTTTGCGCCAGCGCGCGCGCCGTCAGCAGGGACACCATCTCGGGACGGAAACGGATGTCGCTGCGGCGAATGAATTCCAGGTGCGTCAGTGCTTCGGTGCCCCGTTCGCATTCCAGATAGGCGCGCGCGGCGCCCAGGCGAATTTCCAGGTCCGATGAAAACGCTCCCTGCAGGCAGGCTTCATACGTCGATGCCGCTTCGCGCGCATCGCCCGCTTCGAGCAGCGCGCTGGCCAGGCGCATCTGGTTTTGCGCCGTCGGCGTGTACTCAAAGGCAGCTTTCGCCTCGCGCAATTCGCGGTTCGGATCGAGTACCTGCACTGCCACCGACGCGACCTTGCGCGCGCCCTGCGGCAGGCGTGAATTGGGCAGGTAGATGGCGAAGAAATACACCACGCTGCCCAGCAGCGGGAACATGAATAAAATGAGCAGCCAGTACAGCTGCTGCCCGTTGCGCACCACGTGAACGGCAAAAAATACCGCGATCAGGATGTGGATGCCTATGCCAAAAATCGTCATGCTGCGACCTCGTTCGTGACGGGAGCAGCTGACACCATGCCGCCGCTTTCCCTGGCCAGAATATTACACCGGCCGCGGCAAACGGTCGCGCCGGGCACGCGCGCCTATGGCGTCTTGGCCGACCAGCCGCCGCCCATGGCCCGGTACAGGTCGACCGAAGCGACGAGGATGCGCGTCTTCAGCTGCAGCAGTCCCACGTCGGCGCTGTACAAGGTACGCTGAGCATCGAGTTCTTCCAGGTACGATGCGTAGCCATTGCGGTAGCGGTTATGCGCGATGCGCAGGGTATCCGCCGCCGTGGCACGGCGCGCGTCGTTTTCCACGGCCTGCTGCCGCAGCCGGTAGATGGCGCCCAGGCTGTTTTCCGTTTCGGCGAAGGCGTTGCGCACCACGTTTTCATACGCATACACGAGCTGGTCGCGCTGCGCGCCGGCCGCATCCGTCTGCGCCTGCACCCTGCCGCCATCGAGCAGGGGGCCGGCCGCCAGCGCCGTCAGGCGCCACAGGGCGGTGGGCGCATGCAGGAAATCGGTGAGGGTTGTGGCTTGCCCGCCGCCCGCCGCCGTCAGCTTGAATGAGGGCAACAGCTGGTCGCGCGTGGCAGCCAGGCTGGCGTTGGCGGCCGCCAGGTTGTGTTCCGCGCGCGCGATGTCGGGTCGCCGGCGCAGCAATTCGGACGGCAAGCCGGCCGGCACGCCAGGCGCTGCCAGCTCAGCCAGCGGCAAGCCGCGCGCGATGGGGCCGGGATTGCCGCCGACGAGGATGGCCAGCGCGTTTTCCTGTTCGAAGATCTGCCGCTGCAGCTGCGGCACCTGCTCGGCCGCCGCATGGTATTCCGATTGCGCCTGCAGCCATTCCAGGCGCGAACTGTAGCCCACCTCGAACTGCTTGCGCGCCAGCTCGCGCGACTGTTCGCGCAGCTGCAGGGTCGATTGCGTCAGCGCCAGCTGCGCGTCCAAGCCACGCAGGTTCAGGTAGCTCGTCGCCACACTGGCGGCGATCGACAGGGCCGCCGCATCGAGGCTGGCCTGCTCGGCGCGGTAACTCTCGCCCGCAGCGTCGCTCAGACTGGCCAGCCGGCCCCACACATCGATTTCGTAGCTGGCCTGCAGTTCCGCCTGGAAGACATTCGTCACATACGGCTTGCCGCTGGATGCCAGGGTGCGCGTGCGCGTGGGTGAGCCATCGAACGCCAGGTTAGGCGCACGGTTGGCATCGGCCTGCGCCAGGCGCGCGCGGTATTCCTGCACGCGGGCGCGCGCCACGCGCAAGTCGCCATTGCGCGCCAGCGCCTCGCCCACCAGGTCGCTCAAGACCGGATCGCCGAAGGCTTGCCACCACAGTTGCTCGACATGGGATTCAGTCGCCGCCGGTGAACCGCCCGCCTGCGCGCGCCAGCCGGATGGCAACTGCAGTGCCGATGCGGGCTGCGGTGGCGCGTTGGCGGCGCAGCCGGCCAGCGCCAGCGCGCCGGCTATCAACAAGGCGCGGCGCCTCATGGCCTGGCCTTTTTCGGCGCCGGCGGTGGCGCCGGATTGTCCGCCGAGTCGTTCAGCACGGCCGACGTGTCGACGCTGACCACCACCGACATGCCCGGCACGAGCCTGCGCGCATTTGCCTGCCCCGCATCGATGCGGATGCGCACGGGAATGCGCTGGGCAATTTTGAGGTAGTTGCCCGTCGCATTATCGGCCGGCAGCACGGAAAACTCAGAACCCGTGGCCGGCGAGATGCGCTCCACCTGGCCAGTCAGCACGGCGCCATCCAGGGCGTCGACGTGGAAGGTGGCGCTCTGCCCTTCCTGCACGCCGTTCATCTGCGTTTCCTTGAAATTGGCGATCACCCACATCTGGCGCGGCACCAGCGCCATCAGCTGCGCGCCCGAATTCACGTACGCGCCCTGGCGCACCGTCACCTGGCCCAACTGGCCGTCGGATGGCGCCACGATGCGCGTGTTATCGAGGTCGATCTTCGCTGCCTTGACGGCCGCCTGCGCGTTCGCCACGGCCGCCGCCAAAGCCTGCTTGTTGACCACCACGCTATGCACGCTTTGCTGGGCGATGTCGAGATTGGCGCGGGCCTGCGCCAGCGCCGCGGCCATCTGCGCCTGCGTGGCGCGCGACTGGTCGTGTTCGCGCTGCGACAGGGAACCGTCGGCCACCAATTGTTCCACGCGATTCAGGTCGGCACTGGCCTTGCGCGCCTGCGCTTCCGCATTGGCCATGACGGCCTCGCTGACGGAAATGCCCGCCTGCGCGCTAGCTTTCTGCTGTGCCCAGTTCGACAGCGCCGCCTGCTGCGCGGCCAGCTGCGCCTGCGCCTGCTCGTAGCGCTGCTGGTAGATGCGGTCGTCGATGCGCACCAGCAGCTGGCCTTCCTTCACATCCATGAAATCCTGCACCGTCACTTCCACCACATAGCCGGACAGCTGCGTGCCGATGATGGTCACCTGCCCCCGCACGGTGGCGTTTTCCGTCGTCACGATGGGACTGGTGAACGGCGGCAAACGCCACGCGTACAGCACGATCAGCACGCCCACCAGGGCCACAGAGGCAAAGGCCAGCGCGGACAGCCACTGGTGGCGCCGGTCCGGTTGCGCCGTGGAGGCGGCGGGTGCGGGTGCGGTGGGAGGTACTGGCGGCGTGGTGTTATTTTCTGTCATTGTTCGGTTCCGAATTGGTAATGGGGACGATGGCCATGGCCGTCTGCGCATCGCGCACGGGACCGACCAGGCGGCGCGCGCCGGAGGTGATGCGGGTCCAGGACTGGCTGACCAGCATCCAGACCAAGGTGGCAATGGCGACGCCGGCGATCATCAAAAAAACATCGTTGTAGGCCAGCACATTGGCTTCGCGCGTGGCGATGGCGCCCAGGCGCGCCACGCCCTGGGCGCTGCGCAAGGTGGGGTCGGCCAATACGCTGCCATAGCTTGCGGCGCCCGACTGCACGCGCGCGGCCACTTGCGGATCGAGCATGGTGAGATGCTCGACCAGGTAGCTGGAATGGTATTTTTCGCGCGCCGTCTGGATGGTGCCGACGATGGCCGCACCGAGCAAGCCGCCCAGGTTCTGCGTCATGGTAAACATCACGGAAAAACTCACCAGGTTGCGCGGTTCGGCGATCACGGCGCCCATGCCGGCCACCATGGTGGGACCGAGGAAATACGTGCCGCCAAAGGCCAGCAGGAACTGGCTGACATACATGTTGACGGGGCGCGTCTGGCTGGTGGCGTGCGCGTCGATCAGGGCGCCGACAGCGATCAGCAGCAGCGCGAACATCAGCGAGCGGTTCAGCGTCGCCGGATTGATCGTCAGCGCGCTGACCACCAGGCCCGCCACGCTGCCCAGGAGCACCACGATGAACAGGTTCTGCATCTGGTCCGTGTTCAAGCCCAGCGCCTGCAGGAAGCCCACGGCGCCCGTCGATTCGGACAGCACGATGCGAAACAGCAGCACGGATAAAAACAGCTTGGCGATCTTGCCCGTGGTGAGCCAGCGCGTATTGAGCAGCGGGCGCGCGCGGTTATGCTCGATGGCCAGCGAGGCGGCGATCAGCACGATGGAGCACGCCAGGCACACACCCACCCACTCGGACTCCATCCACCACGCCGTGCGCCCCTGCGCCAGCACCGCGCACAGCAAAGCCACGCCGGGCGCGAACAGGATGAAGGTGAGGAAGTCGAGCGGCTCGAACGTTTGCACGCGGTCGCCGGGCGGCAGTTTCAGGGCCAGCACGCAGCCCAGCGCCAGCAGGGCCAGCCCCAGCTCGAACAGGTACAGGCCGTGCCATTCGCCGATCTGCAGCAGTTCGGAAGTGAAGATGCGCGCCAGGGGCAGCGCCAGCTGGGCAAAGCCAAGGCCCAGCACCACGCCTTTCAGGCGGTGCCGCGCGGGAAACGCCTGCAGGGTGTAGTACAGACCCAGCACCCCCAGCGCGCCACCCACCATGCCATGCGCAGCGCGCACGGCGATCGCCGACGGCAAGGTATTGGCATACAAGTGGGCGAACGTCACCAGCGCATACAACACCAGGAACGCTTCCGTGAACAGGCGCAGGCCGAACTGCTGGCGGAATTTCACCAGCAGCAGATTCATGGACACGATGGTCATCACGTAGGCGGCCGGCAGCCACTGCATCTGGTAGGCATAGGCGGCCAGCGAACCTTGCAGGTTCAGCAGATTGGCCGTCACCAGGCCGTTGCCCAGTCCCCCCGTCAGCGCCACGATCAGGCCGACGATGAAATACGCGACACGCTTGGGCGTCGAATGTTCGGGCATCGATGGCGACCCGGGCAAGGTCGGGCGTTCTCCCGGCCCCCAGGTGCGAGGTGTGTACTTGTCCATGCGGTAATCGCGATCCGGTTTGCTGAAGCCGTTCTTTGCTGCTGCTTTGCTTCCTTCAAGCAAATAGTTGCAAATGAACAGTTCTAGTCAGCAGCATATCACCGCAGGACGTTTTTATTGTTTACATTGATGGAAGCTGTTGTCCAGCCGCTCACGTCCCCGTTTTCGCGATACCACTGCGGTCACGCCTGCGCGAAAAATACCAGTCGACCATGTAGCGGATGACACAGGCGAACAGTGTCATCTGGAGGCTGGCCATAGCCAAGGCGCGTGGCGTTGCACTGAAACTGGCAAACAGCAGGGCCAGGGCACCAAAGACAAAGCCGAATTGCGCCGTGCGGCGTGCCGGCGTGGCCAGAGCAGCCTGCCCGGTAAAGTACCAGCCCAGGCCTGCGTACAGCGTAGCAGCGACGGCCAGCATGCAGGCCACAGGCATGGCGGCCGGCAGTAGCCAGTCCAAGGCGGACAATAGCGCGGCGCCCGCCGCCAGCAGCGCCAGCAAGCCGGCGGCGCGATAGCGCGCGAGGGCCGCGCTGGAAATTGCCGCCACAGGCAAAGGGCTGTCTTGCGGTGCCGGCTCACGCAGCGACAGCACGCGCACGTCGATGCCGAAGACGGCAGCCAGAGCCATGCGCGTTTCATTGGACGCGCTGCCATCGGCTTCGACCCGCTGTATAGTGCGCAGACTCACGTCGGCGCTGGTCGCCAATTGCTCCTGCGACCAGGCGCGCTCCGGGCGTAGCCGCCGGACGGTGCTTGCATCAATTTTCATGTCGTCATCCATGGTAAGGCTCCAATAAGAAAGAAAGGAAGCCAAGGATGCCGAGTTTACAACAAAAATACGACGACACCATGCCGCCAGCGGGGTGACAGCAAGCCGCCACTCCAGTAATGCAGCAGGCTGGCTCCTTGCCTCACACCCGCGGCGGGTCCGTCTCGCGTGCAAACGCCCGGTGCGCCGCCAGCGCCTTGTTAAAGGCCGCCACGGCTTTCACCACGTCGCCGGACGGCGCGACGATGATGGCGGGATCCGGCTTGCCATCGGGCAGTGTCACCGGCACGCCAGCCTTGTCCAGCAAGTCCTTGCCTGCACCGATGGCCAGTATCGGCTTGCAGTGGCGGTACTGCAGGCGCAGGAAGTCGAGCGCATTGGCGTCGCTGCCCAGTTGCTGCACGGCGCCCTGGCCGTCCGGCACCACGACGGCGTCGAACAGCACGGACGGTCCCGCTTCGAGCGAGATTTCCACGTCGAGCGGCGCGCCGCCGCTGGTGTCGACTTTGCCCAGGTGGCTGCCCACCAGGCGCGGCACGGCGCCATCGGCCAGCAGCGCGGCATAAATAGTGCGCACCTGCGCGCCATCGCTGCCCGGCCCCACCAGAATGGCCACGCGCAAGGTATGGATGCCCGTCTTGCCGGGACGGAAAAAGAGCGACAGGGCTGGCGATGGCGGATACGCCGGCAGCGGCTGCAGGGAGGCGCGCGGCATGACGGGCGGCAGCGCCAGGCCCAGGCCATCGGCCAGGCGCTGCGCCAGGGTCTCGTCGACATTGCGCAGCATGGCGACGATGCGCTGGCGGATCGCCACCGTCTGCACCTTGCTCAGCTCAAAGCGGAACGCATGCACGATATGGTCTTGCTCGACCGGCGTCTGGCTGATCCAGAACAGGCGCGCCTGGCCATAGTGCTCGGCGAATTTTTCGGGCTTGCCGCGTACATTATCACCTTCCGCGGAGGCGGGGAAACTGTTGAAACCCTTCGCGCCCGCCTGGAACGGGCAGCCGCCCGCCAGCGAGTTCGGTTCATACGCGACCCGGCCCCGGTTGATGGCCTGACGGTGGATACCGTCGCGCTGGTTGTTGTGCACGGGCGCCAGCGGCGCATTGATGGGGATTTCATGGAAGTTGGCGCCGCCCAGGCGCGTCAGCTGGGTATCGACATACGAGTGGATGCGGCCTTGCAGCAGCGGGTCGTTGGAAAAATCGATGCCGGGCACGATGTGCGCCGTGCAGAACGCCACCTGCTCCGTCTCGGCAAAAAAATTATCGGGATTGCGGTTCAAGACCATTTTCCCGACGGGGACAAGCGGGACAAGTTCTTCGGGGATCAGCTTGGTCGGATCGAGCACGTCGAAGGGGAACGCTTCGGCTTGCGCTTCCGTGAATACCTGGAAGGACAGCTCGTATTCGGGATACGCGCCGCACTCGATGGCTTCCCACAGGTCGCGCCGGTGGAAATCGGAATCGGCGCCGCTGATCTTGACGGCTTCGTCCCACACGAGCGAATGCGTGCCGGCCATGGGCGACCAGTGGAATTTGCAAAAGACGGACTGCCCCTTGGCATTCACGAGGCGGAAGGTATGCACGCCGAAGCCCTGCATCATCCGATAACTGCGCGGGATGGCGCGGTCCGACATGGCCCACATCAGCATGTGCGTGATTTCCGGCGACAGCGAGGCGAAATCCCAGAAGGTGTCGTGCGCACTGGCCGCCTGCGGCATGCCATTGTGCGGCTCGGGTTTGACGGCGTGCACCAAGTCGGGGAATTTCATCGCATCCTGGATGAAGAAGACGGGGATGTTATTGCCGACCAGGTCCCAGTTGCCCTCGTCCGTATAAAACTTCACGGCAAAGCCGCGCACATCGCGCGCCGTATCGGTGGAACCGCGTTCGCCGGCCACCGTGGAAAAACGCACAAAGACAGGCGTGCGCTTGCCCGCCTTGGCGAACAGCTTGGCGCGCGTATGCTTGCTTTGCTCCTTGTAGCATTCGAAGTAACCGTGGGCAGCCGAACCGCGCGCATGCACGACGCGCTCGGGGATGCGCTCATGGTCGAAATGCGTGAGCTTTTCACGCAGGATAAAATCTTCCATCAGGGTGGGGCCGCGCAAGCCCGCCTTCAGCGAATTCTGGTTGTCGCCGACGGGCACGCCCTGGTTGGTGGTCAGCACGCAGCCGCTATCGTCGCTACGTGCGCCATCGAGCGAGCTATTGAGCGCATTCTCGCCCAGCGCGGGCTGACCATCGCCCGTCTTCGGAGACGCTGTCGTTTCGCCCGTGGTGCTGGCCGTGGCCAGCGGTTCGCCCGTTGCCACATGCACGCCTTCGACCGGCGTGCGCGCCGCCTCGCCATACTGGCCGTCTTCCTTGGGATTGACGGCCATGGCGGCGGCCAGTTGCTGGCCGGCGGCCGTCTTTTGCAGCAGCGTGCGGGTCACGTCATTCTCCGCGCCCAGGTTGTGTGGCGCCTTGCTATCGGATGGGCCGGACATGCTGCTCAATACGGAACCCGCACCGTCCGTGGACGGCGTTTTCTTGTTGCTAGCCATTACATCTCCTGTGAGTAGTTTGCCCCGGGAAGTAACGCTACAACTCCCTCATTCAGCGCACGAACAGGGCAATCAAAATAATGATGGGGATAGGTATGCCGATCAAGCACAACAAAACGGAGCGCAGCATCACTCTCGTATACTGCCTGCTACTGTGCGCGTGGGCGCTGGACCACCGCGCCATGACGGTGCAGGGAACAGCGCCCACGACATTGCCTTCCAGGAAAGCGTCAAACTTATTTACGCGAACCCAGCAGTTTCGACAAGCCATAACCGGCCGCTGCCGCAATCAGCAAGGATACGGCCGGGCGCTCGCGCACGTAGCCGCGGCCCGTCTCGCCAGCGCGCTGGCAGGCGGCGCCCAATTGCTTGCCGCGGGCCATCAGCGTTTCGGAAGCCTTGCTGACGGTGTCGCTGACTTGGTCGATGCGGTCGCCCACCTGGTCCACGCCGTCATGGGCGCGCGTGGCCACCTTGTCGGCCAGGGGCTGGGCCTGGCTTGCCACCTTGTCGATGGTGCGGTGCAAGTCCTGGCGGGTATCCTGCGCGGTGCCGTTCAAATCAGAGCTGGTTTTTTCAATCGCGTTCATGATGGTTTCCTTTAACAGTGAATAATTTCAACCATGCTCGATACCGTGACCGAATCATGATTCTCCTCGCTTCGGGGAAAAAGAAGCGGCTAAACGCTGCCGGGGTGATCCATATCAAATACTGGATCAGCAGCAAGCTGTTGACACCACCTTAACCGCGCCTGCCGCACGCCACCGTGCGCTGCCACACCTTGTGACCCATACTTATATTCCTGCGGGAAATACCAATCGCCGCCGGCCTGTGGCTGCAGGCGGGGCTCAAGGCCGTCATGCCGCCGTGTGCAGGCCTAGCGCGCTCGCAACTAGCCCAGCTGCGGGTTCGTCCTACCGGCTGGCTTGATGGCCGCAGGATTCAAACTTTCCACCAGGCTGCCGACGCGATCCTGGTCGATGCCGTGCATGCCGGGACCATTGCTTTGCGGATCTGTGCCTGCCGTCGGGCTGGTGCGTGGCTGAGTCGCACGCGCGCCTTGATCGGCCTGCCATTGATCGTCACTGACGCCAGAGCGGCGTCTTTCGATACAGGCCACGACGCCGCTCAGGCACCGTTTGCGCATGCTGGTGTGGCCCGTCGCAAGTGCAGCTCGTCAATGCGCCAGATCGCCGCTAGGGGCGATCCTGGTGGTCTCCAATAGTTGCTCGCATAGCTCGCTCGCTTTGAGATAACTCAACGCTTCAATGCTTTCCTCGATCAATGCAAATTCGTCCGGCATCAGTGTGCCGAACGCGTCCTGTACGCGAGCGAACGCGTCGTCGGCCTCCAGGTCTCCAGCAGCGAGCAATTGCTGCAATTCCAGGATCCGAGTACGTAGCACTGCGATGTCCGATATCGGCGTGGGGGCCTTGGTCGCCGGAGCCATCTGCGCCAGATACTGCTTGGCCGCCTCGATTACCTGCGCCGCCAGCAGCCATAATTCATCCAGTTCACGCCAGGCGTCGTTGGATGCCTGTTGCTCCAATAACTGCTCTTCTTTGATTACCATCTCGGTAAGTCGATTGGCGCCGATGGTCCCGGAAACACCCTTCAGGGTATGCAATATACGATGGGCATCACTATACTGCTTGTCTTGAATGGCCGTCCGAAAAGCCGATTCAAAGCTGCCCACCTCTTGGATGAAGCCCTTGAGTGCCCGTTGATAAATAGGCATGCTTCCGCCTAATCTGCGCAGGGCCGATGTCACGTCAAAATCAGCCATCTCATCTGTCACCGTGCCATCTGAGGTGACCACCGCATCGAGGGGCAGAGCGCGCTTCGTATATTGCAAAATGACCCCGATCAGTTGCGCCAGGTCGAATGGTTTGCCGACATGGTCATTCATGCCTGCGGCCAGAGCTGCATCGCGATCCGATGGCATCGCATTGGCTGTCATGGCGATAATAGGCAATGCTTCCTGGGTGAATTGTTGACGGATGATGCGGGTCGCGGTATAGCCATCCATATCCGGCATTTGTATGTCCATCAGCACGACATCAAATAAGTGAACGGCGCCATCGATCGCGTCGATACCTGCCTGCCCGCTGGCGGCGACAGAGACCATGGCCCCATCGTTACTCAACAGCTCATGGGCGACTTGCTGATTGATCAGGTTGTCTTCCACCACCAAGATGCGCAGCCCAGCCAGGCGCTGCTGGTTCACCATCTGCTGCGCGGCGATAGGAATGACTTTTCCCACACTGGCGCGGCTCTCGGCCACGGCATCAAAGAGCATGGACGCAGTCACCGGCTTGACCAGAAAGCCGTCAAACAGACTGGGCATTTGGCTTTGTCGTTGCGCCAGCAGTTCGCGCCCATGCGCCGTCACCATCATCACCATGGAACAGGTATCCGGCCGCAACAACTGGCGTATCCGTTCGCACGTTTCCCATCCATCCATTTCGGGCATGCGCCAGTCAACAAAGATCACATCGTATTCCTGGTCCTTGGCACCTTGCTCAACAAGACGCAGAGCGTCGATGCCGCAACTGGCGCTGTCGACCGACCAGCCGAACGACTGCAACATGTCCAGCAATATCTGTCTGGCGCAGGCATTGTCGTCCACCAGCAGGCAATGCAAGTCTTGCATGTCGAGCGTGCCACCCTGCTGTCCCTGCGGTCCCTGCAGTTCAGGCTCGTCGGCAGGCGCGCAGTCGATCGTAAAATAAAATGTGCTGCCCTGGCCGACGACGCTGTTAACTGCCAGGGTGCCCCCCATCAGTTGCACCAGCCGCTCACTGATGGCCAAGCCCAGGCCGCTGCCGCCATAGCGGCGCGCTGTGGATGCCTCCGCTTGCGAAAAGCCCTGGAAAATACGCGCGCATTGCTCCGGCGAGATGCCGATCCCCGTATCGCGTACGGCAAACGACAACGCCAGACGGGCCGGCTCTTGCGCCTGTACCGCCACGGACAACACGACTTCGCCCCGTTCGGTAAATTTGATGGCGTTGCCGGCCAAATTAATCAAGACCTGCTGCAGCCGCAGCGCGTCGCCGACGATCCAGCGCGGCATCGCCGGATCGATTTCAAACAGCACTTCGAGTTCACGGTTACCCAAATTGGCCGATAGGATCACTGACACGTCGCGCAACAGCCGGTCAACGTTGAAGGGATGCGGGTCCAGCGTCAGCTTACCCGCTTCCACTCTGGAAAAGTCCAGAATGTCATTGAGGATACTCAACAGAGCGCGCGCGGCAGTCTCCGCCTTGCCGACGTAATCGCCCTGCCGATGATTGAGCCCGGTCTGCGCCAGTAGCTGCAGCATGCCCAGGATGGCATTCATGGGCGTGCGAATTTCGTGGCTCATATTCGCCAGAAACTCCGATTTGGCGCGATTGGCTGCATCCGACAACTCCTTGGCCGCCCGCAAGCTCGATTCAATCTTGATATGGTCCGTCACATCGAGATTGATGCCAGTCACCCGCACCGCTTTGCCCTGGACATCGTGCTCAATATACGCGCCGGCCTTGATATGGCGCACATCGCCGTTGGTATGGACCACCCGGAACACAGGATCGAAGGTAGCGCGCCCTTCGGCGGCGGCCTGCAGCTGGGCCGCCGTCGCCTCGACATCATCCGGGTGCACGCGAGCGCGCCAGTGTTCATAATTCAAGCCCGTGTGCCTGAGTGACTTGGGCTGGTCGTACAGCGCATACATCAAGTCGTTCCACTCCAGGGCATTGTCAGCCAGCACCCAGGTCCAGATGCCCAGGCCAGCTACATCGGACGCCATCAGCAACTGGTCGCGCGCTGCGCTCAAGGCGGCAGAGGCCAAGCGCCGCTCGGTAACATCCTGAAATGCGCCTACCAGGCGCAAAGGCTGACCGCTGTCGTCCAACTCCACCTCGCCGACCACGCGCGCCCATATCGGACGGCCCTGCCCTGTCATGAGCGGCAACTCCATATTCCAAGACGTATGCTTTTCCAAGGCCTGTTGCAACGCCGCTTCGATGACCGGGCGCGCTTCGGGGGCATAGAAATGGATGGCTTCTTCCATCGTCGGGTTGTAGCCGGTGGGCATGTCATGCATGCGGCAAGTTTGATCCGACCACACGATTCTATTTTCCTTCAGATACACCGTCCAGGCGCCCACGCCGGCGATCTGGCCCGTACGTTCCAGGTCACGGGAGCGCAATTGCAGGTCATCATTGAGCACTTCCAGGGCAATCTGGGCCTGCTTGAGCTCAGTAATGTCCGTCACAAGCACGATAAAACCGCGCACCATGCCATGATCGACGTCAGGAATGTAATGCGCCAAGGTACATTTTTTACTGCCATCTACTTTTGTCAGGATACGCTCAAAGGTCTGGCTTTCACCTTTGAGGGCCGCGTTGATGTACGGGGTATTTTGCTGGAAAACTGCCTCACCCAGCAGCTCTTGCATGCCCATGCCTTCCATCTGTTCCCGGGTTCTGCCAAACCAATCCAGATAGGCAATATTGGCGAACCGGCAGCGCAACTCACTGTCCCAATAGCCCACCAATCCCGGAATATTGGCGCTCAGGGTATTCAAGAACCGGCTGTTGGCTTCGAGTGCCTGTTCGGCCGCGCGGCGTGCGCTCAGGTCTGCAGCCACGCCGAGATAGCCATAGATATCGCCGTTTTGTGCTTTTAGTGCCGTCACGCACAAGACGACGGGAATGTGTCGCCCATCCTTGCGCACGTAGGTCCATTCATATTCGTTCGGTAAGCCACGCAAAGCTTTGATGACGAAGACGTCAAAGCCTGGCACGACGACTTCATTGAGTTCGGCCGAAAATTGCGCCGCCCGATCAGCAACCTCAAGCGGATCGTGAAAAATTCCAGGATTGAGCTTGCCGATGGTCTCGCTGGCACTGTAACCGAGCATTTTTTCAGCGGCCGGATTAAATACCGTAATGAGGCCAGCTTGATCGGTGGCGATGATGGCATATCCTGCACTATTTAAAATAGCTTGCTGTACCACAAGGTAACTTTGAATCTCAGCGGTGCGCTCACTGACCTGTTGCTCCAGCGTAGCGTTCAAGGTGAGTATTTCTTTTTCTATCGCCTTTTGTGCGCTAATGTCGCGTGCCGTCTTGGCAACGCCGATGACTAGTCCCTGGCCGTTGCGTATCGGTGACACCATCACCGAAACATCGACCTGGCTGCCATCTTTGCGGTGCCAGGTGGTGATCAGATTGTCTATCCGCTCCCCTCGACCCACGCGTGCCAAAATATCGAGCTCTTGCTCAAGAAATTCATGCGGCACGATTAAGCTGCTCAATAGCTGGCCCACCGCCTCTGCGCTGGTGTAGCCAAACAACTCCTCGGCGCCGTGATTCCAGCTGGTGATCTTGCCTTGCAACGTTTTACTGATCATGGCGTCATGCGCACTTTCCACGATCGAGGCCAACTCCGCGCGTTTTTCGCCAGCGGCCGCCTTCATGCGCACGAAGACATAGACGATGAGGCTTGCGATAACAAAGCCGCCCAGGATGATGGCCAGCACCATGCGTTCGGTCCTCGCCACCCTGTCCGCGATGACGGCATCTGACTGCACCAGTGTCAGCGTGAGGAAGCGATGGGGATCGTGCTCATCGAGCGCAATGGTGCGTTGAAACGCATTTTCAAGTCCATCGGCACCAGAAAATACCTGCATGGCGCGGGGAAGGCCAGCGTCGGAGGATAACAACTTATGGTCATCTTGCCAACGCCAGCGTTGTCCAAGCTCGAAGCCAAAGACGTGACGCCCATCAGGATTGAGCAAGTAGTCGCCCTGGGCATTGGTCAGATAGACGTGAATGTTCTTGGACGAGTTACTGGCCAGCTCAGCGAATGCCGATTGCAGGTCCAGATTAATGAGGATCATCCCGAACAGGGTTCCATCGGGCGCGAACACCGGCGTACTGGTGCGCAGGGTCCGGACGTGGGGGAGCTCGAGCTGGCCACGCTCACGATTGAGGTTGAGGTCGGAAACATAGACCTGGCCAGGCGCCAGGTGCTGCACCGACTGAAAGTAATCGCGGTCGCCTTTGGACTGCAATTGATCAACTGGCACAACGACGATGTTGTTGTCCCGACGATCAACCCGCACCAGTTCCAAGCCATGCTTGGCCACGCCAATGAAGCGCACCTGGGTCAGGGCGGGATTGGTCTTGATATAGCTGCTGAAAATCTCCTGCAGACTCGTCCTCCAGAATGCGCCCGGCGTTTTCTCGACGGCATCGTATCCACCATTTCCCATGGCCCGCACCATGCCCTGTACCGGAGGCACCGCTGCCAGAAAGCGGACATCCAGGCGTAGCCGGTCGATTTCTTTTGATAAGGTCGCCACCCGCAATCCAGAAGAAGCTTGCATGCGCGATGATAACGATGCCAGCGCCTGGGCGCGTTCATTTGCGCCTGCCATAAGGCATATCAGGGTCGTCAGTAGCGCCAACATCAAGGCGCAACTGAGTGCGATAAGGATGGTGCGGTTGCGTGTGGAAATGTTTTTCAGAAGGCTCACGCAATAACCCTTTCATTCAATAGGTAGCGCGGACAGAGCGGCCCCGGTGCCCACCCGTGGCACCGGATGAGATCAATCATCGCTTATGCAGAATCTGATGCGATGACCCTGTTTCGACCGGCCGCTTTGGCGCGATACAGTGCTTGATCCGCCGCATCAATAAGTTGTCGAATCGTACATTTTTCGCTCGGCACTAACGCTGCCACGCCGACACTGATCGTGACGACATTGCCGCAGGAAGAAAACTGATGAGGAAGTTTCAAAGCATAAATTTTTTCGCACAGCCATGCGCCATATTTTCTCGCATCTTCCAGTGTCGTATGCGGCAAAATGGCCACAAATTCTTCGCCGCCATAACGGGCAACGATTTCACCGGGGCGTTTTGTTCCCAACTCGATGGTTTGGGCTACCATGCTCAGGCAAGTATCCCCTTCCAAATGCCCGTAGCCATCATTAAATGCCTTGAAGTGATCGATATCAATAAATGCCAGGCCAAGAGAGAGGCCCTGCCGTTTATGGCGCAAAAATTCCAATTCGATCATCTCATTGAAATAGCGGCGATTAAACAGCCCGGTCAGTCCATCTCGATTGGCCAAACTGAGCAATGCTGCCGCCTGACGCTGTACCTTCAGTTGTGTGCACGCACGCGCCCTGACGACCGGCTGGTTCAAGGGCTTGGTAATGAAATCGACGGCGCCCGCTTCTAATGCCTGGATTTCACTTTCTATGCTCGATTGTCCTGTAATGAAAATAATCGATGCATCCCGCGTATCAGCATTTTCCTTTAGCAGCTTGCATACTTCATAGCCGTTCATCACCGGCATTTCGACGTCCAGAAATATGAGTTGTGGTTGATGCTCGCGCGCCAGCGCGATGCCAGCCTCTCCGCTGGTGGCAAACCAGATTCTTCCCAGATCTTTCAATATCGCGCTTAGCAGCCGAATCGAAGTGACGCTATCGTCAATAATCAGAATCCGGCTTTGCTCTTCAGTTAAACTATTCATATCGCATACTCAATAAAGTATCGCAACGGAACACACGGTCAGCACACGTGCTCCACTATTAACTACTACTTTTCAGATGTGGCTTTAAGAGCGCAGCAGTTTTATCCAGAGTATCGAGCACGATACCAGAATTAAATGGTTTTAAAATAAACCCGCTGGCCCCAAGCTGAATTGCCGTCACGATGGTTGCTCGGTCATTACTGCCAGTCACCATCAAAACAGCCGTATTGGGTAAGGTTTTTTTGATTTCCATCAGGACATCTAAACCGTTGTAGCCCGGCATCTCAATGTCCAGGCACACAATATCAGGGCGCAATTTCCGCGCCCGCGCCAGGCCTGAAATCCCGTTATTGGCTTCGCCGATCACGTGATAGAGCTCGCCCTGAATAATCATACGCAATACCGCACGCGTTGTTTCATTGTCATCAATAATAAAAACACTCACACCATAAGGCTCAGGCATACGTTTTCCCGGACTTTTCGTTGAGAATTTGAGGTGTACTGTCAATAGCGGACACTCTTGTTTCAAGCCGCCCGTGGCTGTTTGCTGAATTTCTCAGCGAACAACGCGGGCGGAACATTGCCGAGGCGCGAGTGGCGCCGCTGGCG
>NZ_JBNYXT010000042.1:0-41397 GCF_051380795.1 Janthinobacterium leeuwenhoeki | reverse complement strand
AGTTTGGGGCTTTGATGATAACGGACATCTCACCCGACTGCGTCGCCTCATATCCGCTTCCTGTTCGTCAGGCCAGCGCTTTGCCTTCGGCTTCCTCCAGATCCGCAGTCGCCCGCGACACCCTTGCCGTTCAGCTAACTCTTCCCCTTGTCGGGCGAGTAGAGGACTTTCACCTCCCAGTGAGTGCGCCCTGCCGGGCGCACCGTAAAAAAAGCCGCGCCACCCTTGCGGATGGCGCGGCTTTCAGGAAGTGCTAACGATCACACCTTGCGTTGCGCGACAGCATCTACTACGCACAAGGCCGTCATGTTGACGATGCGGCGCACGGTGGCCGATGGCGTCAGGATGTGCACCGGCTTGGCGCAGCCGAGCAGGATCGGGCCCACGGCGATGCCGTTGCCGGCGGCCGTTTTCACCAGGTTGTAGGCGATGTTGGCCGACTCGATATTCGGCATGACGAGCAGGTTGGCGTCGTTCTTCAGTGCCGAGTTTGGCATGAGTTTCTGACGCAGCTTGCTGTCGAGGGCCGTATCGCCGTGCATTTCTCCGTCGATTTCCAGGTCCGGCGCGCGTTCCTTGATGATGGCCAGGGCGGCGCGCATCTTTTGCGCCGAAGCGCTGTCGCTGGAACCGAAGTTCGAGTGCGACAGCAACGCTGCGCGTGGCGACAAACCGAAACGGGTCATCTCTTCGGCGGCCATGATGGTGATCTCGGCCAATTGCTCGGCGTCCGGGTTTTCATTGACGTGCGTGTCGACCATCACCAGTTGGCGTTCCGGCATGATCAGCACGTTCATGGCGGCGTAGACATTGCTGCCGGCGCGCTTGCCCAGCACCTGGTCGATGTATTTCAGGTGCAGCTGGGTAGTGCCGAAGGTGCCGCAGATCATGCCGTCGGCATCGCCCTTGTGGATCATCATCGAACCGATCAGGGTGTGGCGGCGGCGCATTTCCAGCTTCGCGTATTCCTCGGTGACGCCCTTGCGGCTGGTCATGGCGTAATAGGTGTTCCAGTAATCGCGATAGCGCTCGTCGAAGTCCGGGTTGATAACGTCGAAATCGGCACCTTGCTTCAGACGCAGGCCGAATTTCTGGATGCGCGCTTCCAGCACGGGCGGGCGGCCCACCAGGATAGGACGCGCCAGTTTTTCATCAACCACCACTTGCACGGCGCGCAGCACGCGCTCTTCTTCGCCTTCGGCGTAGACGATGCGTTTGAGTTCGACCGGCGTGGATTTGGCCATCAGGAACAGCGGCTTCATGAAGGTGCCGCTGCGGTAGACGAATTGCTGCAGGCTGTCGGCGTACGCTTGCAAGTCCTTGATCGGGCGCGTGGCGACGCCCGATTCCTCGGCCGCCTTGGCGACGGCTGGCGCGATCTTGATCAGCAAACGCGGATCGAAGGGCATCGGAATCAGGTATTCAGGACCGAAGGACAGGTTGCTGATGCCGTAGGTGGTGGCGACGATGTCGGACTGCTCGGCATGCGCCAGGTCGGCGATCGCGTGCACCACGGCGATTTCCATTTCGCGCGTGATCGTCGTCGCGCCGCAATCGAGGGCACCGCGGAAGATGTACGGGAAGCACAGCACGTTGTTGACCTGGTTCGGATAGTCCGAACGGCCCGTGGCGATGATGGCGTCGCTGCGCACGGCTTTGACTTCTTCCGGCAGGATTTCCGGATTCGGGTTGGCCAGCGCCAGGATCAGCGGGTTCGGCGCCATCTTGCGCACCATGTCTTGCTTCAGCACGCCGCCGGCGGAGACGCCGAGGAAAATGTCGGCGTCCGGGATGATCTCGGCCAGGGTGCGCAGCGGCGTGTCTTGCGCGAAGCGTTCCTTGTCCGGATCCATCAGTTCCGTGCGGCCCTTGTAGACGACACCGGCCAGGTCGGTGACGTAGATGTTTTTCAGGGGGAAACCCAGGTCGACGATCAGATCCAGGCAAGCCAGCGCCGCGGCGCCAGCGCCCGACACGACCAGCTTGCAGTCCTCGATTTTCTTGCCGACGGCTTTCAGGCCGTTCAGGATGGCCGCGCCGACGATGATGGCGGTGCCGTGCTGGTCGTCATGGAAGACGGGAATCTTCATGCGGTCGCGCAGCTGGCGCTCGATGTAAAAGCACTCGGGCGCCTTGATGTCTTCCAGGTTCACGCCGCCGAAGGTCGGTTCCAGCGAAGCGATGATGTCGACCAGCTTGTCCGGGTCCATCTCGTTGATTTCGATGTCGAAAACGTCGATGCCGGCGAACTTCTTGAACAGCACGCCCTTGCCTTCCATCACCGGCTTGGCGGCCAGCGGGCCGATATTGCCCAGTCCCAGCACGGCCGTGCCGTTGGTGATGACGGCCACCAGGTTGCCGCGCGCCGTATATTTATAGGCATTCGCCGGATCGATGACGATTTCTTCGCACGGTGCCGCCACGCCTGGTGAGTAGGCCAGTGCCAGGTCGCGCTGGTTGGTCAGTTGTTTGGTGGGCGTCACGCTGATTTTGCCGGGGCGCGGGCACTCGTGATACTCGAGTGCGGCCAAGCGCAATTGTTGACGCAATTCTTCTTTTTTATCAGATGACGAATCCATGCTGTGCTGCCTTCCTGTTTGGTCGATCGGGTGTTCCGGATTTTATCAGACCGATTCTTTCAATTAGCTAGGTATTTTCCGCTAGCCACAGTCTGATATCACGAAAACGCATAACCTAGCATTGTAAAGCCGTCCGGCGGCACAAACGCTGCGAACAAGAAAAACTATCAAATTTTATATTTCAATTAGTTTTTTGATGAGTCACCGGGAGCACGCCACAGCGGCAGCGCGGCGACGGCGCGCTCGATATCGTCCATCTCGTCCGCGCCCAGCGTGCTGGCGAACGGCGCGGACAAAATGCTGCGCATCAGCGCCAGGCGGGTCGTCGCTTGCTGCGCGTCGATGAAGTGCGTCGTCTCCGCGCAATACTGCGCGCGGCGCTGGGCATCGGCGCCGTCATCGTCGCCGTCGGGATAATAATGGCGGCCGATGTGATGCAGCGACTGCAGCAGGAATTCGATTTCGCGCAGGATGCGCAGTGCATCCTCGCCGGACAGCACGATGCGGCGGTTGGCGGGCAGCAGGGAGGGCGGCGTGGCCGGACTATTCAAAATTGTCCTCGATCAGGAAGCCGTAGCCGTCATCGATCAGCATGTGCAGATAGGCATCGAAGCTGTCGGCGATGACCTGGTAATTGTCGGGGTCGTGCAGGAAGCGCACCACCTGTCCGCAGGTACCGGACGCCGTGGGGGCGAAATCGATATACAGCCGCGACGAGCCGCCATTGTTCATGCAGTGCGAAAAGCACAGGCGCTGGCCCTGTTGGATACTGGCGTCGATGCGGGCGTCGACGATGCCGGGATCGTCTTCCAGGTAATGGCCGTAGATATCGGCGATGCTGCGCTGGTTCGCCTGTCCGTCCTCCAGGATTTGCTCGACGGAGCTCAGGTAATACGGATACTCGAACACGTCCGAGCCCAGCATGTACACCAGCACCGTGCCGCCGGCATACTCCTGATAATAGGTGCCGTTGTACGTGCCCAGCAGGCGCAGCAGGCTATCCGGGCACAGCGGATAGGTTTGGCGCAAGCTGGCCAGTTGTGCCGCGCTGGCGCCGCTGGCCAGCGCCAGCTCCGCCAGCGGTGCCGGCGGCAAGGCCTGGCGCAAGCCTGTCAGATAGTGGTCTACGATGTTCATAGCCGAAATATATCAGCTGCGTGCACACGGCATATGCACCCTAGCGCG
Source organism: Janthinobacterium leeuwenhoeki (assembly GCF_051380795.1). Classification (NCBI taxonomy): domain Bacteria; kingdom Pseudomonadati; phylum Pseudomonadota; class Betaproteobacteria; order Burkholderiales; family Oxalobacteraceae; genus Janthinobacterium; species Janthinobacterium leeuwenhoeki. Next base: position 37,633 of record NZ_JBNYXT010000042.1, on the reverse strand, counting down.
ACTGGGCCAGCCTGCCTCCCGGCGCGAAGCGCACCGCGATCAGCAATAACACCACGACGCCAGCGGCCATGACCATCCACGCCTGGGCCAGACTGGACGAGTGCTGGCGGATCAGGCCGGCAATGAAGGGCATGCTGCTGGCGATGATGTAGCCGCCGCCCTGCACAAAGCCCAGCAGCGCCCCGGCGCCGGCCGGGTCGCGCACGTGGTCCATGCTGACGATCAGCGACAGGGGAAACAGAGCGCCGATGCCGCAGCCCAGCAGGATCACGGCGGGGATGGCCAGTTGCGCGGGTGCCACGATCAGGCAAGCCAGGCCCGCCAGCACGGCCAGCAGTACCGACAGCAGCAGGATGCGGCGGTCGGGGAAGCGGTGGATGATGCTGGAAACCAGCAAGCCCGCCAGCACTTCCACCAGGGTCAGGGCGCCCAGCAGCAAGCCGCTGTCGGCCGCGCTCCAGCCCAGTTCCGTATAAAACGGCGGCAGCCAGGCCAGCACCAGGGTGTAGGCGCCCGTGCCGATGCCGAAAAACACCATCAGCAGCCAGGCACGGCCACTGCCCACGGGCAGGCTGGCGCCCGCGCCGCTGGCCACCTCCACGCGCGAAGCGGCGGCGCGGCGCCACAACAGCGCGGCGGCCACGGCAGGCAGCGCCCACAGGGCCAGCAGCGCATTCCAGCCCCAGCTTTGCGCCAACGGTGAGGCGGACGCGGCGGCAATGGCCGCCCCGCCCATGATGCCGGTCGTGTAAAACCCCATCAACTGGCCTGCCCGCGCGGGGAAATGGCGCTTGATGAAAGCCGGCAGCAAGGCTTGCACCAGTGCGATGCCCAGGCCGCCCAGCGCCGCCGTGGCGATCAGGCCGCTGCTGCCATGCAAGGGCCAGCGCAGGGCGCAGGCGGCAGCGATGATGGCGATGCCGATGCCGATGCCGCGCGCCACGCCCAGCCGGCGCTGCAGTTGCGCACCGGCCAACGTGCACACGCCCATGGCGAACACGGGCACGGTAGTCAGCAAGCCAGCATCGGCATTGCTGATGCCCGTGCTGGCCTGGATGCTGTCAAGCAAGGGGCCGATGGCCGCCAGTATCGGGCGCAGGTTCAGGCCCAGCAGGATGATGGCGGCCACCAGCAGGGCCGAAGAAGCGGAAGAAGAAGAGGTCGCGGCAGGTCGTGCGGATGGCATGGGATAGTCCTTGCCTCGCTGGGAGGCACATGGTTTAATGCGTCATCAATTATGACTCGATGAAAAGTATCTTAACATAAAGATAGAAATCTATCTTGATGTCGAGATAAATGAATAACCCATGACAACTATCCCGCAAGAACACACGCGCGCGCAATTTGCCGCCGCACAATGGCAGCGCGAACTGCCGCAGATGGATACCAGTGCCATGCAGCTGGTGGGCCAGTTGGGCACGGTGGCGCAGCTGATGGCGCGCGACTGGCTCAACCCGCTGTTTGCCGAACACGGTTTGCAACCGGGCGAATTCGACGTGCTGGCCACCCTGCGCCGCTCGGGCGCGCCCTACAGCCTGACGCCGACGGCCCTGTACGAGGCGGCCATGCTGTCCTCGGGCGGCATGACCAACCGTATCGACCGGCTGGAAGCGGCTGGCCTGATCGAACGCCAGAAGCACCCCACCGACCGGCGCGGCGTGCTGGTGGCCCTGACACACAGGGGATTGGAATTAATTGAAAAGCTGGTGCTGCTGCACGTGGACAACGAACGCGCCATGCTCTCGCCTTTGAACCCGGACGAGCAGCGCCAGCTCGACCAGTTGCTGGCCAAGCTGCTGCACGGCATGGCGCAGGCGAAGAAAAGTTAGGAAAGGTTAGGAAAGCAGACGCGCCAGCTCGCGCAGCGCCGCATTGCCGCGCCGGGCCAGGCGCTGCAGTTCGGCAGGGGCGCGACTGTCGTAGATGGCCTGGACATGGCGCGCGCTGGCCGCGCGCAGGTCGATATCGCTGTCGCGGTCTGGCACATCGGCATCGGCCACGTGCCCCTCGACCAGGGTCAGATAGTAATGACGGGGCTTGCCGCGCAAGTTGGCGGCAAACTGCAGCACCAGTCCATTTTCGAACAGCAGGGCGCCGCTGCGGCCACCCTGCTCGAGCAGCACGCGAAACGCCGGCAAAGGCTGCCGCGCCGCGCGCAGAAAACCCGCCAGGTGCACCTGATACCCCAGGTCCAGGCCATTCGCGCCCAGCTGGCCACGCTGCAGATACGCCTTGAACGATGCCTGCACCGGCCGCCCTCCCCGGCGGAACAGGCGGGCATCCTCGTACAGGCACAGCTGGCCGCCGTCGCTGATGGCGTCGAAGCCGCGCGCCGCCAGTTCCTGCGCTTCGAAGCTTGTCAGGCCGACGGCTTGCGGGTCGCGCAGCCAGCCGTGATCGAGCCAGGATTGCAGTAAAACGTGAATATCGAGAATGGGCATGACAAGTTGCTCGGCAGTGGCAAAGACCCGTATTGTAGGCCAGCCTATAATAGCCGGGCCACACCATCACTCAACGAACAGACTACGCCATGGCCCCACACGACGCGCTTTCCGAATTCGACCTGATCAAACAGTATTTTGTGCGCCAGCGCCCCGGCCGCGCCACCCTGGGCATCGGTGACGATTGCGCGCTGATGACGCCAGCGGCGGGCAAGCAGACCGCCATCTCCTCGGACATGCTGGTCGAGAACCGCCACTTCTTTGCCGGCGCCGACGCCCGCATGCTGGGCCACAAAAGCCTGGCCGTGAACCTGTCCGATCTGGCCGCCATGGGCGCGCGCCCCGTGGCATTTACCCTGGCCCTGGCCCTGCCACAAGCCGAACGCAGCTGGCTGGCGGGCTTTGCCGAAGGCCTGTTTGAGCTGGCCGACGCCTTCGGCTGCGAATTGATCGGCGGCGACACCACCAAGGGCCCCTTAAACATCTGCATCACCGTGTTTGGCGAACTGGCGCCGGGCCAGGCCCTGCGCCGCAGCGCGGCCGTGGCAGGCGATGACATCTGGGTCAGCGGCACCCTGGGCGACGCGCGCCTGGCGCTGGCCGGCTACCGCATGGAACAAGAGCTGGCACCAGCCGACCTGCTGACAGCCGCTGCGCGCATGCACACGCCCACGCCGCGCGTAGCGCTGGGCTGCGCCCTGGCCGAAGCGGGCCTGGCGCATGCTGCCATCGACATCTCGGACGGGCTGGTGGGAGACCTGGGCCATATTCTGAAGGCTTCGCAAGTGGGCGCCACCCTCGACGTCGACGCCCTGCCGGCCGGCCCCGTGCTGGCGCGGCAGGAAATCGCCCTGCGCCGCCGCTACACGGCCGCCGGTGGCGACGACTATGAACTGTGCTTCACGGCACCCCCATCGTCACGCGATGCCATCGCCGCGTTGGCGGCCAGCTGCGGCACACCGGCTACGCGCGTGGGCCGCATCGAGGAGCAAACGGGCTTGCGGCTGGTCGATGCGACAGGCTTGCCACTCGATTTGCAGTTATCGTCCTTCGACCACTTCAGCGACTGAATCAGCGCAGCGCCACGCGCGCCAGCCCCGGCTGGTTCACCATCCAGTAGTGCTGGAAGGCCAGGCGAATATTGTCGCGCAGCTGGGTGTCATCCCACGGTTTCGTATAGAAACGGTAGATGGCGCCCCGGTTGATCGAGTCGAGCACGGCTTCCAGGCCCGTGTAGCCGGACAGGATGATGCGGATGGTTTCCGGGTACAGCTCCTTCACTTTACTCAGGAACTCCGTGCCGCTCATGCTGGGCATGCGCTGGTCGCAGACGATGACGTGCACGCGGTGCAGGGCCAGCATTTCAAAGCCTTCGGCCGGCGTACTGGCCGTGAGAATTTGATAACCCTCGGGACGGAACAAACGGTGCAGGGACGACAGCACGTTGACATCGTCGTCAACGATGAGCAGCGTCTGCGCCGGCTGGGCAGCCGGATCGTGGCCGGGCGGCAGGCCCGCGCCGGCGACGATCATCTGCCCCAGTTCCAGCGCCGGCAGGGCGCGGCTGAAATAAAAACCCTGGATTTCGTCGCAGCGGTTGCGCCGCAGGTATTCCAGCTGCGGGCGCGACTCCACGCCCTCGGCCACCACGCTCAGTTTCAGGCTGTGCGCCATGCTGACGATGGCCAGCGCGATGGCCGCGTCGTTCGGGTTGCTGGTGATGTTGCGCACGAAGGCGATGTCGATTTTCAGCTTGTCGATGGGGAAGCGCTGCAGATACGCCAGGCTTGAGTAACCGGTGCCGAAATCGTCGATGGCCACCTTCACGCCGATTTTTTTCAGCTTGCCCAGCACGACGATGGTGCGCTCGGCGTTCGACATCAGCGCCGTTTCCGTCAGCTCCAGTTCCAGCAGTTCCGGCGCCACATTGTGCTGCGCCAGCGCGTGCGTCACCTCGGCTTCCAGGTCGCCTTCGGCAAACTGGCGGCTCGACACGTTCACGGCCACGTGCACGGGCCCCACTTCGCTATCACGCCACGCGGCGATCTGGCGGCAGGCGGCCTGGATCACCCAGGCGCCCACGCGCACGATCAGGCCCGTGTCTTCCAGCACCGGCACGAATTCGGCCGGCGCCACCAGGCCGTAGCCGGGACGGCGCCAGCGCAGCAGCGCTTCCACGCCGCTGATGCGGCCCGTGCGCAAATCCACCTTGGGCTGGTAATACAGGATGAATTGATCGTGTTCGAGCGCATGGCGCAGCGCCAATTCCAGGTCCAGGCGCGCCAGCACCTGCACGTTCATGCCGGCCGTGAAAAAGCGGTAGCCATCGCGGCCCGCCTGTTTGGCGCCGCCCATGGCCGTATTCGCGTATTTGATGAGCGTTTCCGGGTCGGTGGCGTCGTCCGGATACATGGCGATTCCGATGCTGGCCGTCAGGGTGGCCGCATGGCCGCGCAAGTCGAACGGCGCGCGCAAGGCTTCGCGCACCTGGTTCGCTACCGCCACGGCTTCCTGCTGGTTGCGGCTCATGGTGAGTATCAGCGCAAATTCGTCGTTGCCCAGGCGCCCCACCGTGTCGCGCAGGCGCACGCATTCGACCAGGCGGTTGCTGAACTGGCGCAGCAACTCATCGCCCAACGCCGCGCCCAGGGTGTCGTTGATGCTTTTAAAACGGTCGAGCGCGATGAACAGCACCACGATGCGCCAGCTTTTTTCCTGCGCCAGTTCGACGGCATGGGCCAGGGTCTGGTAAAACAGGCTGCGGTTCGGCAGCCCCGTCAAGCCATCGTAATGGGCCAGGTGCTTCAGGCGCTCCTGTGCCTGGCGCCGTTCGCTGATGTCGCGCGCCACGGCGATCAGCAGCAGGCCACCCGTGCCAGGGGTGCCAGGATAGCCGCCCGCCACGGGTGCCTGCGCATACCAGTGCCAGCCCAGTTCCACGGGCACCAGGCTCAGGTCACGCCGCACCAGTTCGCATTCCGTCACTTCCCTGGCCAGGTGGGCCGGGCCGCCGGGCAGCGCGGCCAGTGGCGGGGCCGGCGGCGACGGCAGCAAGGTGCCGGGCGCCAGCGCCAGCAGTTCGGTGCGCGCATAGCCGAGCAGGCGGCACGCGCCGTCATTGACATCGACCAGGGTCATGCCCAGCACGTCGACGAGGAAGATGGCGTCGGTGGTGGCGTCCATGGCGCCGCGAAAGCGCTGCAGTTCGGCCGTGCGCTGGCCCACCGTGCGTTCGAGCAGGGTGTTGTAGTGGCGCGCGGCGCGGTGCAGCAGCCGCACTTCAAGCATGTTGCGGATGCGCGTGAGCACTTCGAGCGCGTCGAAGGGCTTGCTGATGAAGTCGCGCGCGCCCGCTTCCAGCGCGGCCAGCTTGGCGTCCGGGTCGGCGGCGATCACCAGCACGGGCAAATAGCCTTCCAGTTCCAGCGGGCGCAAGGCATCCATCACGTCGTAGCCGCTCATGCCGGGCATCACCAGGTCGAGGATGATCAGGTCGAACTGGTGGCGCTGGTGCAGGCCGGCCACGGCGCGCGCGTCGAGGGTGCTGCTGAGGGCCGTGTAGCCGCCGCTTTGCAGCAAATGCTCGAGCAGGCGCAAATTGACTTCCTGGTCGTCGACGATGAGAATTTTCGCCGCATAGATATCGGCCTGGCTGATCATGACGCGCCTGTTCCCTTCTGCCGGCGCTGCTGCGCCACATAGGCCAGGGTGCTGTTGATCGCCTCGGTAAATTCATCGAGGTTGATCGGCTTGGTCAGATAGCGGTAAAAACCCAGCGCCATGCTGCGCTCCACATCGCCCGGCATGGCGTTGGCCGTCAGGGCGATGACGGGAATGTGCGCCGTGCGCGGGTCGGCGCGCAGCATTTTCAGCGCGTCCGTGCCGTTCACATGCGGCAGGTTGATGTCCATCAGGATCAGCTGCGGCAAATGCGTGCGCGCCATGTCCACGCCCATGCGGCCATCCGTTGCCGTCAGCAGCTGCAATTGGGGGCAGTAGCGCACGATTTCCTCGACCAGGGTCAGGTTGGCGGGATTGTCTTCCACGTACAGCAAGGTCACGGGGGCGCTGTGCTCGAGCAGCGCCCCGGCCAGGTCCGGCCGTGGCAAGGCCAGCGGGTCGGGCGCGGGCAAGGCATCGACCACGCGCAGCTCGATCCAGAAGGTGCTGCCCTCGCCGGGCGCGCTGGAGACGCCGATGCTGCCATCCATCAGCTCCACCAGGCGCTTGGTGACCACCAGGCCGATGCCGCTGCCTTCTTCCGTGCCGCCTTCCTGTCCCAGGCGGTTGAAGGGCTGGAACAGCAGCGCCACCTGTTCGCCGTCGAGGCCCACGCCCGTGTCGCGCACGCTGATGCGCACCCGGCCGCCCGCCTGCGGCGCGCAATCGATGGCCACCTGCCCCCGCTCGCGGTTGTACTTGAGCGCATTTGACAGCAGGTTCAATAAAATCTGCTTGAGGCGCGTGCGGTCGGCCAGCACATTCAGGGGGCAGGCGTCGGGGAAGGCCATGCCGATGCCGCGCTGGCTGGCCAGCGGCGCGATCATGTCGCGGCATTCCTGCAAGATGGCGTCCAGGCCCACCGGTTCGAGCGACAGGCTGACCGTGCCCGATTCCACCTTCGCCAGGTCGAGGATTTCATTGATCAAGGTCAGCAAATGGCGCCCCGATTTCAGGATATGCCCGGCAAATTCCTTCTTTTGCTCCAGGGTCGACGGCAGGCGGTCGGAACTGAGGATTTGCGCGAAGCCCAGGATGGCGTTGAGCGGCGTGCGCAATTCATGGCTCATCGACGACAGGAAGGCCGACTTGGCATAGTTGGCGCTGCGCGCCTCTTCCATCGCCATGGCCAGTTCGCCATTCGTCATTTCCAGCTGCATCGTGCGCTCGTGCACGCGCACTTCCAGCTCCTGGTTCAGGCGCATGACTTCCTGCTGCGCCTGGGTGCGCCGCTCGCCCTCGCGCGCCAGCTCGCCGTTCGAGCGCTCCAGCGCCTGCGTGCGCAGCTCGATCTCGGCCAGCATCTTGTTGAAGGAATCGACCAGCTGCGCCACTTCGTCGACGCTGAGCTTGCGCGCGCGGCGCGAGTAGTCACCCGTCTCGATCACTACACGCGCCACGTCGGCGATATCGAGGATGGGTTGCGTAATGACGAAATCGAGGCGGCGCAGCAGCAGCAAGGCAACCAGCAGCGCCAGCACCGTCACGCTCAGGGCGATGGCCAGGTAATCGGCCGTGCGCCCGGCCAGCTCGTAGTCGGCGCGCAGATACACGGTGCCCAGCAGTTCGCCATTGTCGACGATGGGCTTGAACAGTTCCACCGAGCTGCCGGCGATGCTTTCGCCTTCCTTGCCCGCCTTCGCCGGCACCTCGCCCACGCGCTCGTTTGCGCGGTAGCTGGCGAACAGGCTGCCGTCGGCCTTGTACAGGGCGCCGGCCGACACGCGCGGGCGGATGCGCATCAGGTTGAGGTTTTCCAGCGCCAGGCGTTCGTCGTCGAAGGCCAGCGCGGCCGAGCTCATGTGCCCCAGCAGCTCGGCCTGGGTACTGATGTCGGCCACCAGGTTGCGGTGGTAAGCGCGCAAGTCGTAGACGACGATGGTACCCAGCGAAATGACGAGGGCCACCAGGGTGGTCAGCAAGACCACCGACATCAGCTTGTGGCGGATGGAACGCAATCTGATCATCTAGGCGCCCCCCGTCTGCACGCGATAGGCGGCCAGCAGCATGCGCGCGCTGATGCGGATATGCGCCTGCGCCACGGGCTTGAGGGACACGTCGAAGCGCACCTTGTCTTCGGCCATCACAAAATTGATCATGCTGCCCATCGCGTAGACCTCATCCGAATCGGATACCGTCAGCAACGCCAGGCCACGGCTGGCGGCCAGCATCTCTTGCAGGGTCGCCTTGTCCAGCGCGCCCAGGTACAGCACGTGCAGCCCGGCCAGCGCTTCGCCGCGGCGCACTTTTTTCACCTGCACGGCGCGGCCGTGGACGCTATGTCCGGCCACGCTCTGTTCGAGCTGCTCGGCCAATGCATCGGCGCCCGCCACGCCGATCACCAGCGGAGAATCGGGCCGGGCAAAGCTGCCGTCTGGCCATTCGACATAGCCGGCAAATTTGTACAGATATCCGGCCTTGACCTGGCGTTCCAGTTCCCCCGGCACCTGTGCCCGCGCATCGGCGCACAGCACCCCGAGGAACAGCAATAGCCAGCCCCAGCGCAGAGAGCGGCCAGCGCCGCGCGCGGGGCGGCGCAGGGGGCCAGGATGAAGCCACCAGGTCCAGTTCAGAATTGCCATGACAACCGAGTAAAGATAATGCAATACGAAGGCGCGGCACCATGCCGCTTGCCCGTTCGAGCGATGCGCACCAGGGTGGCGCAGCGACAGAGCGCCTGCCGGCCCGAAGTGGTAGCAAATTTATAAAAGAGTGTACGCATTTTCGCTGTTACCGGGGAAAGTTTCTTTTACCGTTGGCCATGCTACAGTCTTACCACCATTCTCACCGCATGCAGGAGTCATCCATGAGCAGCCCACTCGTCCCCCTTTCTACCGCAGTCGGCCTGGCCTTGCAGACAAAGGGCTTGCTGCTGGCCACGGCCGAATCGTGCACGGGCGGCGGCGTGGCGCAAGCCGTCACGGATATCTCGGGCTCGAGCGCCTGGTTCGAACGGGGCTTCGTCACCTATTCCAACGGGGCCAAGAGCAGCATGCTGGGCGTGCCCGCCGAACTGATCGCCGCACACGGCGCCGTCAGCGAGGAAGTGGCCGCCGCCATGGCGCAGGGCACCCTGGCCCACAGCGAAGCCCAGGTGGCCGTCTCGACCACGGGCATCGCCGGCCCCACGGGCGGCGTACCGGGCAAGCCCGTCGGCACTGTCTGCTTCGGCTGGGCCATGCACGGACGCGTGCAAACACAGCGGCTGGTGTTTGCGGGCGACCGCCAGGCCGTGCGCGAGCAGGCCGTGGCGCACGCCCTGCGCGAACTGCTGCGCTTTATCCAGTAGCGTCGGCGACGCATCAGCAATGCGTGGCGGCCGGTGCCATGGCGTGGATATTCGGCGATGCCGGCGGAAAAGCTGCAGCTTGACAGGCTGCGCGGCGCGAACTGGATCAGCACTTCATCGCCAAAGATCTGCGCCTGGCGGCGGTTGCCGACGAGGCAAGACAGGGCTTGCTGATTCAGGCGGTCTATAGCGGCTTGATCGAGACTGAAGATCGGCACTGCGTCCTCGTTCACACTCTGGGGTGGATTTTTCACACAAAACTTGCTCTGTATCAATGGTATCCTGATCAACATCATAAGCAGATTCGCTGTCCCGCATCGCATCTTTGCAAAGGACTGTGGTAAAAATACCAGTCGCGGCCAGACACGCAGCGGCCGCCGCTGTCACGGATCTTTGATTGTCACTGACGCAACAACTTGGAGTAGTCGCAATGCAAAACACGGTACATTTCATCTTGCAGGGCAAGGGCGGCATCGGCAAGACCCTCGTCTCGACCCTGCTGGCGCAATGGATAGGCGGCAAGGACGACACGCCTTTGCGCTGCTATGACACCGATCAGGAAAACGCCACGTTCTCGCGCTACAAGGCGATGAACGTCAAACATGTGCCCGTCATGACGGATGCGCGCAACATCGATCCGAAACGCTTCGACGCGCTGATGATCGACATACTCGAAGAGGACGGCAACTGCGTGGTCGACAATGGCGCGAACACGTTTTCGCCGCTGATGGGCTATCTGCTGGAAAACGACTGTTTTTCGCTGCTCGAAGAATCGGGCCGCAAGGTCTATATCCACACCATCGTCGGCGGCGGCGACACCTTGCACGACACGGCCACGGGCTTTGTCGCGACAGCCCAATCGACAACAGTGCCGCTGGTGCTGTGGCAAAACGAACACTTCGGCCTGCTGCAATCGGCGTCCGGCAAGCAGTTCGTCGACTCGCAGTCGTATGCAGACAACCGCGCGCGCGTGAAAGGCAGCATCACCTTGAGCCAGCGCAATCCCGACACCTTCGGCGCGGACGTCAAGAAAATGAACACGGCGCGCCTGACGATGCAGGAAGTGCTGCAGAACGACAAGTTCAATATCATGGAAAAGCAACGCATCAAGGTCGTCTACCGCGACATCTTCGAACAACTCGACAAGGTGCAATGGTAGATGGACCAGCATAAACTGCGCAGCCACGTGTTCGACAAGACGGGCATCAAGATCGACGTCGATGACCCGATATTCGCCCTGGTGGCGCTGAACGAAGCGGTGCTGGCGGAAACCGTCGAGCGCCAGCTGGCCTTGCTGGACGCCGCCACGCAAGCGCTGGCGGCGCAGGCGCGCGCGGCGGGCGGCTTGCCTGCGCTGCCGCCAGCCGCCCTGGCCAGCCCTGCCGATAATGCGACGGCGCCAGCCGTTGGCTTCACGCCGCGCGAATGGCGCCTGCTGGGCGCGGCCGCCATCGTCTCCGTCGCCTGCGCGCTGCTGGTGCTGGGCGGGGCGGCGCTGCTGTATACACTGTAGCACCGTCGCGCTGCGCCAGCCACGAGCGGGCCGCAGCGTCTTCTCCACTCATCCCTGGAAGCATGCATGAAACCGATCAAACTGCTGGCCCTCCCCGCCCTGCTGCTGTCGCTGTACGGCACCCCGCTCTCTCTCAGCCACGCCGCCGATGTGGCCATCGCGACGGGTGCGACGTCCGTGCCGCATATCGCCTACGAAAAATACACCTTGCCGAACGGCCTCGACGTGATTCTCGTGGAAGACCATAAGTTGCCCGTCACGGCCGTCAATATCTGGTACCACGTTGGGCCGGCGAATGAAGCGCCGGGCCTGACGGGCTTTGCCCACCTGTTCGAGCACATGATGTTTGCCGCCACCAAGCACGTGCCGCGCGGCATGGCCGACCAGTTGCTGGAAGGTGCGGGCGCCACCGATTCGAACGGCAGCACGGATTTCGACCGCACCAATTATTTCGACACGGTGCCGTCGAACCAGCTGGAACTGGCCCTGTGGACCCATTCCGACCGCATGGGCTATCTGCTGGACGTGCTCGACCAGACGGCGCTGACGAACCAGCAGGACGTGGTGCGCAACGAACGCCGCCAGAGCGTGGAGAATGCGCCGTACGGCATCGTGCAGGAAGCCCTGTACCACCAGCTGTTTCCCAAGACCCACCCGTATTACGCCAGCGTCATCGGTTCGCACGCGGATATCCAGAACGCGAAACTGGCCGACATCAAGGATTTCTTCAGCAAATACTATGGCCCCAACAACGCCAGCCTGGTGATCGCCGGCGACATCGACAAGGCAAAGACCAAGGCACTGGTCAATAAATACTTCGGCAGCTTCAAGAGTGGCCCAGCCGTGCCGAAACCGAATGTCGTGACGCCGCCCATCACGCAGGAACGCCGCAGCGTGGTGCAGGACCGGGTCGAATTGCCACGCGTCTTCATGGCCTGGCTGACGCCGTCCGCCTACACCAAAGATGACGCGGAACTGTCGATGGCCGCGCACATCCTGGCCGGCGGCAAGTCCAGCCGTTTATACAAATCGCTGGTGTACGACAAGCAGATCGCCCAGGACGTGGACGCCAGCCAGGGCTCGAACGCCCTCACCTCCATCTTCACCATCGACGCGACGGCGCGCCCGGGCCGCAAGCCCGAGGAAATCGAGCAAGCCCTGCAGGCAGAGCTGGAGCAATTGCGCGACCAGGGCCCCACCGAGAAGGAACTGGAACGGGCGCGCAACAGCATCGAGACCAGCATGCTGAGCCAGGTGGAAAAAATGGGCGGGCACGGCGTGGCCAACTTGCTCAACGAATACAACCAGTACCTGGGCGACCCCGGCTATCTGGCCAAGGATATCGAGCGCTACCGCCAGGTGACGGCAGCCGGCGTGCAGCGCGCGGTGGACACCTACCTGAAAAACCAGTCGCGCGTCGTCGTCTACGGCGTGCCGGGCACGCCGGACCTGGGCGCGGAAGTGCCGACGCCGGCGCCTGGCAAGGTCAAGCCTGCGCCAGGCACGGCCATCAATGCGGACGAGCCATGGCGCAATGCCGTGCCAAAGGCTGGTCCCGCACCGAAGATTGTTTTACCGCAAGGAAAATCGTTCACCCTGGCGAACGGTTTGACCGTGATCCACCACTACAACGGGGCCGTGCCGCTCGTTTCCAGCCAGCTGGTGATCAAGAGCGGCTCGGGCGCCAATCCGCTGGCGCAGCCGGGCTTGGCTAGCTTTACGGCGCAATTGCTGCAGGAAGGCACGGCCACGCGCAGCGCGCCGCAAATCGCCGACGACGTGGCGCAACTGGGCGCCCTGTTGAGCACCGGCTCCGGCACGGATGCCTCGTTTGCCCAGCTCACGTCGCTCAAAGCCACGTTCCCGCAAGCGCTTGACGTGCTGGCCGACGTGGTGCTGCACCCGCAATTCCCCTCAGCCGAAGTAGAGCGCCAGCGCGCCAGCCGCATCGGCCAGCTGGCGCAGCAGCGCGAAAACGCGGGTGCGGTGGCCGCCCGGGTGGAAGCGGCGGCCCTGTACGGCCCGCAGCATCCATATGGCTATATCCAACTGGGCACGGAAGCGGCCCTGAAAGCGGCCAGCCGCGCCGACCTGCAAGCGTTCTGGCAGCAGCATTACTTGCCCAACAATGCGGCGCTGATCGTTTCGGGCGATATCGATGAGGCGCAACTGAAGGCGCTGGCCGAAGCCAAGTTCGGCAGCTGGAAGGCAGGCACCGTGGCGCCAGCCGTGGCCGCCGCGCCGCAGACGACGAAGGCAAAACTGATTCTGGTCGACAAGCCGGGCGCGCCGCAAACGGCCGTGCGCCTGTCCGCCATCGCCGTGCCGCGCGCCACGCCCGATTACGCGCCGCTGCAAGTGATGAACGCGGCGCTGGGCGGCTTGTTTACCAGCCGACTGAACACCAACTTGCGCGAAGAGAAAGGTTACACGTATGGCGTGCGCTCGCAATTCCAGTACCGCAATCAGCCTGGACCGTTCTCGATTGCCGCCAGCGTGCGCACCGATGTGACGGGCCCGGCCGTATCGGAAACCGTCAGGGAAATCCGCGCCATGATCGCCAAGCCCTTGGCTAGCCAAGAACTGGCGAATGCGCGCAACTCGCAAGTGCTGTCCTTGCCCGGCCAGTTCGACACGAATGCCAGCATCAGCGCCAGCATGGCGAACGCGTATATCTACGGCCTGGGCCTCGACTATTACACGACCTTGCCGCAGCGCTTTGCCAGCGTGACGGACAAGCAGGTGCAGCAGGTGGCGAAAAAATACCTGCAGCCGGAAAAGCTGATCGTTATCGGCGTGGGCGACAAGGCGAAGATCGCCCCGCAATTGTCCAAGCTGAAACTGGCGCCCGTGGAATTGCGCGATGCTGAGGGGGCAGTAAAGTAAGTTCTGGGGTCTGCCCCCATTGCTAGCGGCGCTTGAACAGCGCCAGCTTGTCGATGAACGCCGCCACGGCCACCCCGGCCGTGTAGGCGATCAAATCACCCCAGCCGAAGGCGGAACCCAGCACCAGGTGCCCCAGCGGATGCGAACGCAGTTCGACGAGCCATGGCGCCTGAACCAGCTGGCCAAATTCTACGCCAAAGCAGATCAGCAAGGACCACAAGGCCAGTTGCCACGTGCGCATGCGCGTGGCGAGGATGCCCAGCGCAAAGACGATCATCATGGCCCACAGGGCGTCGCCCGGATACTTGCCGAGCGCGGCGGGGAGAAATTGGGGATAGGCGCGCGAGGCCAGGCCCAGCGCGATGACAGCCACGGTTGCGCCCACCTGCAGCAGGCGGCGGCGTTCAGGTTTTACCAGGAACATATTTCCATTCAAAGGCACAATACGGGCCGAACCATTGCGGCCCGTCCGATATTGTACTGTGCCTGCCCTGCCCGCCTGGCGCCTATTTCGTCATGGCAAGTTCAACCGGCACCCTTGCGCTGCGCCGGTCAAGGGGAGCCACCTGCGCAGCCCCGCCGGACGGATGGGCGCTTAGAGCCTATCCCGGTAGGGAGCGTCTTCTGCTGGCAGTTCATCAGGAGCGCGGACAAGGCGTGAGGAGGACGCGTGGCGAGCCACGCGATGACGAGCAACGCCGTCCCCGCTTCTGAGGGCCGCCAGCAGGGGATGTATTCATCTACTGGGATAGGCTCTTAGTCTCCCAAGCCCGCATACAGCGCCGTGCTCAGGTAGCGCTCGCCGAACGACGGGATGATGGTGACGATGGTCTTGCCCGCGTTTTCCGCGCGGCGCGCCACTTGCAGGGCGGCCCACAGGGCGGCGCCCGACGAGATGCCGACCAACAAGCCTTCATCGCTGGCGGCCAGGCGCGCCGTGGCGAACGCATCGTCATTCTTGACGCAGATGATTTCGTCGTAGATGGCCGTGTTCAAAATCTGCGGCACGAAACCGGCGCCGATGCCCTGGATCGGGTGCGGCCCTTTGGTGCCTTTCGACAGCATTGGCGACGCTTCCGGTTCCACGGCAATCACTTGCAGGCCCAGCTTGCGTTCCTTCAGCACTTCGCCGATGCCCGTGATGGTGCCGCCCGTGCCCACGCCGGCGATGACGATGTCGACTTGCCCATCCGTGTCGCGCCAGATTTCCTCGGCCGTCGTGGCACGGTGGATGGCGGGATTGGCTGGGTTGTTGAATTGCTGCAGCATCAGGTAGCGCGGGTCGGCCGCCACCATTTCCTCGGCCTTGCGGATGGCGCCCAGCATGCCTTCGCTGCCGGGCGTGAGCACCAGCTCGGCCCCGTAGGCGCGCAACAGGATGCGCCGTTCGCGGCTCATGGTGTCGGGCATGACGAGGGTGCAGCGGTAGCCGCGCGCGGCGCACACCATGGCCAGCGCGATGCCCGTGTTGCCGCTGGTGGGCTCGACGATGACGGTATCGGGATGGATCTTGCCCGCAGCTTCCGCAGCGACGATCATGGACAGGCCGATGCGGTCCTTGACGCTGTGCGCGGGATTGTAGAATTCGAGTTTGGCCAGGATGGTGGCCACACTGCCGGCGGCGATGCGGTTGATGCGCACCAAGGGGGTGTTGCCGATCAGTTCAGTGACGTCGTTGGCGATGTTCATGGAAGCAATCTCCGCTATTTCAAGAAACCCCAGTCTACCGCGTTTCAGAGCACTGATGGCGGCGGCGCAAGCATGCGCCACCGCCAAAATGAACAATTACTTCACGTCCAGCAATTCCACGTCGAAGATCAGTGCCGAGTTCGGCGGAATGTCGCCATTGCCGGCGCCGCGCGGACCATAGGCCAGTTCGCCTGGAATGATCAGGGTGCGCTTGCCGCCCACTTTCATGCCGGCCACGCCCTGGTCCCAGCCCTTGATGACCATGCCCTTGCCGAGCGGGAAGTCAAACGGGCCACGGCCTACGGAGCTGTCGAACTTCTTGCCGCGCGAATCTTTCGCCAGCGGACGATACAGCCAGCCCGTGTAGTGCACGGTAACGGTATTGCCGGCGGACGCTTCCTTGCCCGTGCCGACCTTGTTGTCGATCAGGATCAATTTATCGGCGACAGGGCCGGGGCTCAGCGAGACGGCGGAGGCGGGAACAGGCGCTGGCGCCTGTGCCTGCGCCAGCGACGCGGCGACGGAGCAGATCAGGGCGAACAAAACGGAGCTACGCGTCATGATGGTTTCTTTCATTGAGTTTCGGTGAGATACCTGCAGTCCAGATAGCGCAGGGACAACAATAATAGCAAACCGCTGCCCGAAGTTGAAAACGCTGTCACAAGACTTACACTTTCCACGCCCGTTGCCGGCACGCAAGAAGAGCTGGTACTGCCGGAATGGGCTTAGAGGTCCTGCAAGGCTGAAGCCCCAGGCTGGCGCAAGCTTTTCAGCACATGCGCGGCCGCCACCATGCCGAAGCTGGCAGTGACCACCACGCTGGAACCGAAGCCGGCGCAGTTCAAGCCCGTGACGCCGGCGGGCGCGCTGCCATCGATGGCGCAGGCTTCCGCGCTTTCTGGCGTGCTCAACGGTTCCATGGAAAATACGGCGTCGACGTTGAATTTGTTTTTCACGCCACGGGGGAAACCATATTCGGTGCGCAACAGTTTTCGCACGCGCTTGAGCAGCGGTTCCTGTTCCGTTTTCGACAGGTCGCGCACGGCGATCAGGGTCGGGTCCGTCTGCCCGCCCGCACTGCCGATGGTCAGCATGGGCAGATTGCGTGCGCGGCAATACGCGATCACGGCCGCTTTCGCCTTGGCATTGTCGATGGCGTCGACCAGGTAGTCGAAATCGCGCCCGCCCAGCAACTGCTCCAGGTTATCGGGGCTAATAAAATCCTCGATCTGCGTGACCTGGCACAAGGGGTTGATCAATTCGATGCGTTCGGCCAGGGCCGTGATCTTGGCCTTGCCGATGGTGTCGCTCATGGCCTGGATCTGGCGATTGATGTTCGATTCAGCAACATTGTCCAGGTCGATCAGGGTCAGGCGGCCGATGGCGCTGCGCGCCAGCGCTTCGACGATCCAGGACCCGACGCCGCCCACGCCGATCACACACACATGCGCGGCGCGGAAGCGTTCCAACGCGGGGGCGCCGTACAGACGGGCAATGCCGCCGAAACGCCGCTCAAAATCGATCTCGGTCAAGTCCATGGAAATTAGTTCATTGGTGGAGGTATGCATGGCGCCATTTTAACGGACACTGCGCTGGCGGATATTCTAAAATAGCTGAATTGACACAGCGACAAGCTGCATTGTCGCCGCGCCCCCACACCGCCACCACGAGAACTCGCCATGACCACTCCCCTGTTCGACTCCGTTCCCGGCTTTGACCAGCCCATCGCCGTACTCAAGCATTGCCACGACAAGATCCGCAAGCAGCTGACGACCCTGCAAAACCTGCTGGGCCACCTGGGACAGAATGGCAACACGCCGGAAGCGCAGCAGGCGGCCAAGGCCGTGTTGCAATACTTCAATAAAGCCGCCCATCTGCACCATGACGATGAAGAGCAGGACTTGATGCCCATGCTGCAGGCGACGGCCACGGGCGAGGACGCCGCCCTGCTGGCCACCCTGGTGCCGGAAATCCTCGCCGACCACCAGCGCATGGACCAGGCCTGGCTGACCCTGCGTCCGGAACTGGACGCCATCGCGGTCGGCACGGCCTCGCAGCTGTCGCATGATGGCGTGCGCGACTATGTTGCCGCCTACCAGGCCCACATGGCCAAGGAAGAGGGCCAACTGGCGCCCATGGCCAAGCGCCTGTTCAGCGCGCAACAGATGGAGCAGCTGGGCACGGCCATGCAGCGCCGCCGCGGCATCGCGCCCGATGCGCCTGAAGTGCCGGACACGGCCGCCGTGCTGGCAGCCATGCGCACCGATTACGTCCAGTCCAGCCTGAGCGAGACGGATGTGCTGGCCGATCCCATCGCCATGTTCCAGAAATGGTTTGCCGAAGCCGTCAACGCGCAGGTGATGGAGCCGAACGCCATGGACTTGTCCACCGTCACTCCCGATGGCAAGCCCAGCTCGCGCGTCGTGCTGATCAAGCAGTTCGATGAGCGGGGCTTTACCTGGTACACGAATTACCACAGCGACAAGGGCCAGCAGCTCGAGCACAATCCCAACGCCGCCCTGCTGTTCTTCTGGCGCGAGCTGGAGCGGCAAGTGCGCATCGAGGGCACGGTGGTGAAAACCACGGCGGCCGAGAGCGACGAGTATTTCAATGTGCGCCCCGTGCAAAGCCGGCTGTCGGCGATTGCCTCGCAACAAAGCGCGCCCATCGACAGCCGGGCCACGCTGGAAAGCCATTACGCGGCCGTGGTGGCCGCCGTCGGCGACGCACAGCCGCCGCGCCCGGCCCACTGGGGCGGCTATCGTTTGCAGCCGGAACGTATCGAATTCTGGCAGGGCCGCCGTTCGCGCTTCCACGACCGCATCGTGTTTACGCGCGGTGCTGACGGGCAATGGAGCATGCAGCGTTTGCAACCCTGAGCAAGCTAGTCAAGGCGGCGCAAAGCGAGCTGGTCAATATAGGTGTAGGCTATGAGGGCAGAAGTTACTAAATGACATTGTTTCTCAGTTTGCGGATGCCACGGCCGCCGCTGCATTGGAGGCCATTTTGTTTATACAAAACCAACTCAAGTCCTGGATCGCCAGCATCCGCAGCAAGACCGCCTTGCCGCTGCGCATCGAGTTGTGGAACGGCCAGCATGTGGACCTGTCCAGCGAAACGCCCAGAGTCACCATCCGTTTGCCGACCGTCGCCTCGGCCCGCTATCTGCTGAATCCGTCGCTGGCCAATCTGGGCTCGGCCTATGTGGAAGGCAATATCGAAGTCAAGGGCACGGCGATGGACATGATTGCCATCTGCAATGCCCTGGCGCGCAATACCTTGAAACCGGAAGGCAAGCTGGCCCGCATCGTGCGCAGCTTTACGCACGACAAGAGCAAGGATGCCGAAGCCATCCGCTACCACTACGACGTGTCGAACGCGTTCTATGCACAGTTTCTCGACCCCGCCCTCGTGTATTCCTGCGCCTATTTCGAGCACGGCGATGAAACCCTGGCGCAGGCGCAAGTCAAGAAGATCGACCATATCCTGAAGAAAATCCAGTTGCAACCGGGCCAGACCCTGCTCGACATCGGTTGCGGCTGGGGCGCGCTGGTCATTCGTGCCGCGCGGCAATATGGCGCCCGCTGCGTGGGCGTGACCCTGTCGGAAAACCAGTACGCGCTGGCGCGCGAGCGTGTGGCGGCGGCTGGCCTGGCGCACCTGATCGATATTCGCCTGCAAGACTACCGCGACGTGTCGGGCCAGTTCGACCGCATCACCAGCGTGGGCATGTTCGAGCACGTGGGTCTGAAACACTTGCCCGACTATTTCTCCATCATCAACAAGCTGCTGGCGCCCGATGGCATGGCGATGAACCACGGCATCACCTCGACCGACCCGGAGAATGGTGAAACACCGTATGGCGGCGGGGAATTCATCGAAAAATATGTGTTTCCGCACGGCGAGCTGGCACACATCGGCAATGTGCTCAAGACCATGCAGCAAGGGGGGCTGGAAGTGCTGGACGTGGAAAACCTGCGGCGCCACTATGCGCGCACCTGCGCCCTGTGGACGGAAAATTTCGAAGCCCATGCCGAGCAGATCCGCCCGCTGGCGGATGAACGGCACTTCCGCATCTGGCACGTCTACCTGGCTGGCTGCGCCTATGCCTTCGAGCAAGATTTGATCAGCCTGTACCAGATCGTCTGCGTGAAGGCGGGCCGGCGTTCTTCCACCCTGCCCTGGTCGCGCAACTACATGTATGCGCACGATGCCAAGCCGGCGCCCGTGCTCGCGACCTGACAGGCGCGCAGCGCCGGGGACTGCATCACTTCAGGCGCCCCGCATACATGGCGCGGAATTTCTCTACCTTGGGCACGACGACCAGGGCGCAATAGCCCTGCAAGGGATGCTGCTCGGCATAATTTTGGTGGTAATCCTCGGCCGCATAAAAGGTGGCCGCCGGCGCCAGTTGCGTGACAATGGGCGCATCCCACACGCCGGCCATCTCGGCCAGCACCTTGCGCGCCACGCTTTCCTGCCCGGCCGACTGGTAATAGATGACGGAACGGTATTGCGTGCCGACATCGTTACCCTGGCGATTCAGGGTGGTGGGATCGTGCAAGGTAAAAAAGATTTCCAGCAAGTCGTGATAACTGACGACGGCGGGATCGAATTCCAGGCGCACCACTTCCGCGTGGCCCGTGTCACCCGTGCAAATCTGTTCATATGTGGGGTCGGGCACGCTGCCGCCCGTGTAGCCGGACTCGACGCGCGTCACGCCACACACTTCCACGTACACGGCAGCGTGGCACCAAAAACAGCCACCGCCGAATACCGCCACTTCCGTCTGTTGATGCATGATGCCCTCCCGCAACGCCTCTGCGACGTATCATTTCACCACTGTAACGTAAAGCGCCATAGCCCGCAGCGCCGCGTGCAACGGCACGTAATGCACCGCACATAGGGGCATACTGGCCACGTTTGCGCTGGCGCGGCCAATTTTTGGCATAATGTCAGCAAATAGACAGGTCACTCATGAACACACGCTCCCCCCGCGCGCCAGCGCAAGAATTCGATACGACACATTTCCGTCAGGCACTGTCGCAGTTTGCCACCGGCGTGACGGTCATCACGACGCGCCTGGCCGACGGCAGTTTCCGTGGCTTGACGGCCAGTTCCTTCAATTCCGTCTCGCTATCGCCGCCCCTGGTGCTGTGGAGCCTCGGTTCCGTGGCGAACAGCATGCCCATTTTCAGCGGCAACTCGCATTACGTCATCAATGTGCTGGGCGCCGACCAGGCGGAACTGGCGACGCGCTTTTCACGCCGCACGCCGAATCCCTTCGACGACGTTGAATACGAACTGTCGCGCACCGGGCAGCCCATCCTGAAAGGCGCGTCGGCCTGGTTCGAATGCCACAACCGCAGCCGCTATCCGGAAGGCGACCACGTCATTTTCGTGGGCGAAGTGGAACAATGCGCGTTTGCCGCGCAGCCGCCCTTGATCTTCCACAATGGAAAGTTCAATACCCCGCCAACCTGAGCGGGAGCGGGACAAAAAAAATCCGCCGAGGCGGATTTTTTGTTTTACAGGGTAAAGTTATATCCGATGCTGACACTCACGGCAAGCGGGTCGAGCTTGATGTCCTGCGTCTGCCCCGTCGAGAATTTCGCCCTGGTTTTCAGGTAAGTCTTGACCACGGCCACGTCGGCAAACCAGCGCTCGTTGAAGGCCAGGGTGCTGCCGACCACCAGGCTGCCTGTCAGCTTGTTATCCATGCGGTAGGTGACTGGTTTTCCACCCGGATCCAGCAAAGCCGTCATCTGGCCCGAGCCTTTTTCCTTCTGGAAATAGGCATACGTCAAGCCCGCACCCACGTAGGGGCGGATCATCGCATTAGGCTGGAAGAAGCGGTACTGGATGAAGGCCGTCGGCGGCAAGGCTTCCGCCGTCCCCAGCTTGCCCGTGCCCTTGATGGCACCATCGCCGATCAGGTCATGCTTGTACGGCACGCCCAGGATCATTTCAGCGGAAATATTGTCCGTGATCATGTAGGCAAAGGTCAGGATGGGCTTGGTATCGGGCTTGACATCGGCTTTCGTGCCCGGCAGCGCCGGCGCGGAAATGTCGCCACTGTCGACGTGCGGCGTGATCTTGTTGAGGCCAGCCTTGGCCATCCAGGTGCCTGCGCTTTGCGCCGAAGCGCCCGTTGCCATGGCCATCGCGGCTGCTGCGGCCAGCACGCGTACAGCGGTATTCAAACGATTCTTCATCTTGTCTCCTGATCATTGTGTGCGGATAGCCGGGCTATCCAAACTTGTCGCTGCCAGCGCCAGCCAGGTCCCGTAGACGTAGCTGGCGCGGCCATCCCTTACAGCCAGCCCCGCACGACCATGTCCTTGGCCACGTAGCGGGCCAGCAACAGGTTGTTGAACGGCGTAGGGTGCACATCGTCGGCATACGAGAAGTGGCTGACGTCGCCCGCTTTCAGGTTCGTGCCATTGCAGACCAGCGAGCTGCCCAGGATATTGCCTGGCGCGCTCAAGTCGCACGCCGTCTCGCTGACGTTGGTCAAACCATACGGGCCAGGGTTGGTGCCCTGGTCACGGCTGACGGCAAACACGTCGACCAGCAAGACTTTCGCATTGCCGCTCAGGCCGCCGCTCAGTTCGCCATTGAAGGCGCTGACCATGGCATTGATAAGCGCTTTCGTGTTCGCATCCTTGCTCAAGCCCGATGGCGTACCGGCCACGTCCGGCAGGTTGTTGACCACCACATAGTTGGCGCCCTTGGCGATGATCTGATCCTTGATCAGCACCACCAGTTCGGTGCCCGCCTGTTTCATGGAGGCAACCAGCAACGGGCCCTGGGCCGCAGCGTAATCGGCACCGGCCTTGGCGCCGGCGGCATTGCCCGTCACCGTCGCATCGGCTTGTGCCTTGGCGACCAGCGGGCCAAACACGGCAGGCGAAGCTACTGCGGAATTACCCTGCTGGACGGCAGCAGCGGCGACAGCGGCCTGCACGATAGATGTCGACGTGGCGCCTGGCGCCGCGCTGGCCGTCTTGACGGCGGCGCCGATAGCAGCCGCTGCCGTGGCAGGGTTGGTCGCGCCGGCCGCCAGGGCCATGGTCAGATTGGTGGCGAAAGCCTGGGCGCCAGCGGTCGCGCCCGCAGCCTTGCCGGCCTCCGTCGCGCCCGCCTGCAATGCACCCAACTGGAACAGCACGTCATTACCACCGGCCATCACGAAAACAGCTTCCGTGCCGCTGAACTTGCCGCCAGACACAGCCAGGTGGTTCGCGATCTGCGTCACCACGGGCACGGTCAGGGCGCCCAGCGCGCTGCCCGTCGCCTTGTTGTTCGGGCCAACCGGATTGGTCACGCGCGAGCCGCCCATGGCGTAGCCAAAGCAGCCGGCATGCTTGACGCGCGGTACGGACAAGCCTTGGGCCGCATTGCCTTCCAGGCCAGTCTCGGCGGCGCATGGCTTGGCCAGGCCGAATTGCGCGGCCAGGTGCTCGGTCCAGTTCTTGCCCGTCAGTTCAGGATTGATCTTGGTATTGTCGCCATTAATGGTGAACTTGCCGCCACCTTTCGCCGCCACCGTGCCTACGGCATACGAGCCGACATCGGACAGGCTGTCGCCGAACGACACCTGCGCCGTGTATTTGACTTTCAAAGTTTGATCACCGCCACTGGCGCCGCCGCAACCTGCCAGGACAGCCGCAGCCAGCACGGCCAGCGCGAATTTTGTTTGATGCATTTTGTCTCCTCGGTCTTTTTTCTGGTTTCTAAACGAACGGGCGTGCTATTCGCTACCCAACTAATATGCCATCGTTCCGTAGGCTTGTATAGAAAATATGTTTTAAAAATCAACGAAATAACAACACCGCCGGCGCCCTGTCACGAGCGGACGATCGCCTGAATTATGGAGGATATAAGATGTTTCGTGGCAAGCATCTCTATTGCGCTGCATCAAGAAAAAGCCCCTTTCGGGGCTTTTTATGAAGCGGACAGGAATTGCTGCAAGATACCACTTGAGCCGAACGCGGCACGCCGCAAACGGTCATTCACGCCCAGCCAGGCGGGGCCGGTGGGCGGTGCTTCGACGAGTATCAGCTCGGCGCCGACCTGGTCCATCGTGCGCAGCGAGGCATACAGCGCATGTGCGTAATTTTCCGGGCTGGGCGCCAGGCGCACGCTGGCGCTGGCCGGCGGCAGATCCGAGTAGTGGATCAGGGCCACGCGGCGCCCGTCATTGAGCAGGCGGTTCAAGGTGGCGCGCACGTCGTCGCTGTGCTGCATCGCAACAGGCGTGTGCGGTGCATAGTGCGATTCCAGCGTGCCCGAGGCGCGCGGCGCGGCCGCGTCCGCCACGGCCGGTGCGCGACCGATGACGGCGGCGATCTGCTCGCTGCTGATATGACCGGGACGCAATAGCACGGGACCGTGCGTGGCCAGGCGCGACAGGTCGACGATGGTCGACTCGATGCCCACGTCGCTCTGCCCGCCATCGAGGACCAGGCCCAGCAAGCCGCTGGCGAGTTCCGCAGCGAACTCATCGCGCACATGCTGCGCCGTGGTGGGGCTGACATTGCCGAATTTGTTCGCCGACGGCGCCGCCAGGCCGCCGTTGCCGCCCTTGAAGGTGCGTAGCAATTCGATAGCCAGCGGATGCGACGGGCAGCGCAAGCCCACCGTGTCCTGGCCACCGGAGACGGCGTCGGGGATATGCGCTGCGCGCTTGACGATCAGGGTCAGCGGACCGGGCCAGAAGGCAGCCACCAGTTGCTGCGCTTCCACGGGGATGTCTTCGGACCAGTGCGCCAAGTCGGCGCCGGGCGCCACGTGCACGATCACGGGGTGATCCGATGGACGGCCCTTGGCTTCGTAGATGCGCGCCACGGCGGCCGGGTTTTCCGCATCGGCGCCCAGTCCATACACGGTTTCCGTCGGGAAAGCGACGAGGCCGCCCGCTTCCAGCACGGCGGCGGCCGCTGCCAGGTCGTGTGCGGACACGCTCACGGCGTGATTCCCAGGATCAGGCAAGCGTCGCGCAGGCGCTGCTGTGCCTCTGGCAAGGTGGCGGCAATCAGGGTCAGGTGGCCCATCTTGCGCCCGCGGCGCGGATCGTCCTTGCCATACAGATGCAGGCAAGCACCTGGCAGCGCCAGCACCTGGTCCCACGCGGGTTCGCAGGCGGCATCGCTGCCGTCGGCAAACCAGGCGTCGCCCAGGATGTTGAGCATCACGGCCGGCGAATGCTGGCGCACGTCGCCCAGCGGCAAGCGCGCCATGGCCCGCACCTGCTGCGCGAACTGGCTGGTGACGCAGGCGTCCATCGTGTAGTGGCCGCTGTTGTGCGGGCGCGGCGCCATTTCATTGACTACCAGGCTGCCATCGTCGAGCACGAAAAATTCGATGCACAGCACGCCGACATAAGCGAGTTCGGCGACCATGGCTTGCGCCGCGCGCTGCGCCTTGGCGGCGCAGTCGTCGGACACGTTCGGGCCCGGCACGGTGGTGGTAAACAAGACGCCGTCGCGGTGCACGTTTTCGGCGATCGGATACACGACCGACTCGCCGTCCACGCCGCGCGCCGTCAGCACGGATACTTCATACGCCAGCGGCAGCATTTTTTCCAGCAAGCAAGTAACCTCGCCCATGTCCGCGAAGGCGGCACGCACCTCGTCGCGCGTGCGCACGCGGAACTGGCCCTTGCCGTCATAGCCCATGCGCACGGTTTTCAAGATACCTGGCAGCAAGTCGTCGGCTATGCTGTCGATATCGTCCTGCGTGGCAATCACCATGTGCGGCGCCGGCAGCACGCCCGATTTCGAGGCGCAATCGACAAAGAAACGCTTT
This sequence comes from Janthinobacterium leeuwenhoeki, assembly GCF_051380795.1. NCBI lineage: Bacteria > Pseudomonadati > Pseudomonadota > Betaproteobacteria > Burkholderiales > Oxalobacteraceae > Janthinobacterium > Janthinobacterium leeuwenhoeki. Next base: position 12,285 of record NZ_JBNYXT010000042.1, on the reverse strand, counting down.
TCCGCAATGCGGTCTTGCGCCACCGACACACCGTGCGCATCCGGCGCCACGAACACGCGTTCGGCCAAGCGCGACAGGCTGTCGGCCGGCACGTTCTCGAATTCCGTGGTGACGGCCAGGCATTGCGCAGCCAGCGCGTCGAGGCCGGCGACATCGCTGTAGCCAGCATTGACCAGGCGCTGCGCCACCTGCCCCGCAGGGCAGGCGTCCGACGGTTCCAGTACAGCCACCTGATAGCCCATGCTCTGGGCAGCCTGGGCAAACATGCGGCCGAGTTGGCCGCCGCCCATCACGCCCAGCCACGCCGGTGGGTTGGCGGCGGGCAGCAAGGGGGAAGTCGATTTACTATTCATTATTTTTCAAACACATTATTCAGGCAAGACCATGGCCTTGGCGGCGGCCGTTTGCGTGGTACGGAAGGCTTCCAGCTGGTCGGCCAGGGCATCGTCGTTGGCGGCAAGCATCGCCACGGCCGTCAGCGCCGCATTCGCCGCGCCCGCTTCGCCGATGGCGAAGGTGGCTACCGGCACGCCCTTGGGCATTTGCAGGATGGACAGCATGGAATCTTCACCGCGCAAGTACTTCGATGGCACGGGTACGCCCAGCACGGGCACGATGGTCATCGCCGCCACCATGCCAGGCAAGTGGGCCGCGCCGCCGGCGCCGGCGATGATGGCGCGCAAGCCGCGCGCGCGCGCGCTTTTCGCGTACGCATACATCTCGTCGGGCATGCGGTGCGCGGAAATGACTTGCGCTTCGTACGGCACGCCAAACTGTTTCAGGATGGCAACCGCATTCTGCATCACGTCCCAGTCCGAGGACGAGCCCATGATGACGCCGACCAGCGGCTTATTTTGCTCGCTCATCTCAGGCCTTCAGCTTCTCGCCCGTCAGGCGTTCGATGGCTTCAAAGTACTTGGCCTGGGTTTTTTCGATGACGTCGGCCGGCAGCGCAGGCGCCGGTGCGGTCTTGCCCCAGGTCAAGGTTTCCAGGTAGTCGCGCACGAATTGCTTGTCGAACGACGGTGGCGAAATGCCAGGCTGGTAGGAATCGGCAGGCCAGAAGCGCGACGAGTCGGCCGTCAGCACTTCATCCATCAAATGCATGACGCCGTTGTCGTCCAGGCCGAATTCAAATTTGGTGTCGGCGATGATGATGCCGCGCGTGGCGGCGTATTCGGCGGCCGTCTTGTAGAGTTGAATGGCCACGTCGCGCATCTTGGCGGCCAGGTCGGCACCGATGCGCTCTTCCATTTCTGCAAAGCTGATATTTTCGTCATGCTCGCCCAGCTCGGCCTTGGCAGCCGGGGTGAAGATCGGTTCCGGCAGTTTTTCCGCCTGTTGCAGGCCGGCTGGCAGCGCGATGCCGCAGATGCTGCCCGTGTCCTGATAATCTTTCCAGCCCGAACCGATGATGTAGCCGCGCACGACTGCCTCCACCATGATGGGTTTCAAGCGCTTGGCCACGACGGCGCGGCCCTTGACTTGCTCCACTTCATCGGACGCCACCACGGATTCCGGCGCCACGCCGGTCAGGTGGTTCGGCACGATATGGCCCAGTTTCTCGAACCAGAAGTCGCTCATCTGGTTGAGGACCTTGCCCTTGCCGGGGATAGGCTCGTTCATGACGACATCGAAGGCCGACAAGCGATCCGTGGTGACGATCAGTATCTTGTCGTCGCCAACGGCGTAGTTGTCGCGGACCTTGCCGTGGCCCAGCAATGGCAGGGAGTGGATGGAAGTCTGATAGAGGCTGTTCATAGCGGGGGAATAGTTGGATGAAACGAAACCGGCAGGCAGGGGATGCCTGCCGGTCGAGAAAATCGGGCACGAGGATACGCTGTATGCGCAGGCCTCCTGCCCGTTCCAGACAGAATTTTACTTCACAATTTGCGACAGCTCGCCGGCCTTGTAGCGCTCGGCCATTTTTTCCATCGTGATGACCTTGATTTTCGAGGCCTGGCCTTCGCAGCCGAATGCCTGCATGCGCGCGCGCACGATTTGCTCTGCAGCAAGACGGGCTGGCTTCAGGTAGTCGCGCGGGTCGAATTTCGATGGGTTTTCAAACAGGTATTTGCGGATCGCGGCCGTCATCGCCAGGCGGATGTCGGTGTCGATGTTGATCTTGCGCACGCCGTGACGGATGCCTTCCTGAATTTCCTCGACTGGCACGCCGTAGGTTTCCTTCATGTCGCCGCCAAATTCGCGGATGATGGCCAGCAATTCCTGCGGTACCGACGACGAGCCGTGCATCACCAGATGGGTGTTCGGGATGCGCGCGTGGATTTCCTTGATGCGGTCGATGGCCAGGATGTCGCCCGTCGGCTTGCGCGTGAATTTATACGCGCCGTGCGAGGTGCCGATGGCGATCGCCAGGGCGTCGCACTGGGTGCGCTGCACGAAGTCGGCCGCTTGCGCCACGTCCGTCAACAGTTGCTCGCGCGTCATGGTGCCGTCGGCGCCATGGCCGTCTTCCTTGTCGCCCTTCATGGTTTCCAGCGAACCGAGCACGCCCAGTTCCGCTTCCACCGTCACGCCGATGGCGTGCGAGAATTTCACCACTTCACGCGATACTTCCACGTTGTATTCGTAGGAAGCCACCGACTTGCCGTCCGCTTCCAGCGAACCGTCCATCATCACGGAGGTAAAACCCGAGCGGATGGCGGCCATGCAGACGGCCGGCGACTGGCCGTGATCCTGGTGCATGACGACGGGAATGTGCGGATACGCTTCGACGGCGGCGTCGATCAGGTGGCGCAGGAAGGCTTCACCAGCGTACTTGCGCGCGCCAGCGGACGCTTGCATGATCACCGGGCTGTTGAGCGCATCGGCGGCGGCCATGATGGCTTGTACTTGCTCCAGGTTGTTGACGTTGAAAGCAGGAATGCCATAACCGTTTTCGGCAGCATGGTCCAGCAGTTGACGCATGGATACGAGAGACATGGTAATACTCCAGAGAACAATAGAAACTGTTGCGGCGCTTCGCGGTGGTCAATAACCGCGCCGGCGCCTGAATTCTTTCAACTAAATTAGAACTTACTCGAACTCGCCGACTGTGACGATTTTCAGGGCATTCGTGCCGCCCACCTGGCCCATCGGCTCGCCCCAGGTGACGACGATCATGTCGCCCTTGCTGACGATGCCCTGCGCCACCAGCAGTTCTTCCGCCTGCTTCAGCACTTGCGCGCTGGGGGCGTTCTGCATCAGATGATACGCCCGAACATTGCGGTACAGCGCGGCTTTGCGCAAAGTGGTGACACTGGGCGTGAGCGCGTAGATCGGCGTATCGATACTGTGGCGGCTCATCCACAAGGCGGTGGAACCGGATTCCGTCAGCGCCACGATGGCTTTCACGCGCAAATGGTGGGCCGTAAACAGGGCGCCATACGCGATCGACTGGTCGATGCGGGTAAAGGTAACGTTGAGGAAATCGGCATCGAGCTTGTTGTATTCGGACTGTTCCGCTTCGACGCAGATGGCGGCCATCATTTCCACCGTCTCGATCGGGTACTTGCCCGAGGCCGTCTCGGCCGACGTCATGACGGCATCCGTGCCATCGAGCACGGCATTGGCCACGTCGGACACTTCCGCGCGGGTGGGCACGGCGTTGACGATCATCGATTCCATCATCTGCGTGGCAGTAATGGCCAGCTTGTTCGACGCGCGCGCCATCTTGATCATGCGTTTCTGCAAGGCCGGCACGGCCGCATTGCCCACTTCGACCGCCAAGTCGCCACGCGCCACCATGATGCCGTCGGAAGCGTCGAGGATTTCCTGCAGGGCAGGAATGGCTTCCGCGCGCTCGATCTTGGCGATCATCATCGGCTTGTGGTGGTAGGGTTCGCCCGCGATATTGGCCAACTGGCGCGCCATTTCCATGTCGGTCGCGCATTTCGGGAAGGAAATAGCCAGATAGTCGGCCTGGAAACTCATGGCCGTCTTGATATCTTCCATATCCTTGGCCGTCAGCGCGGGCGCGGACAGGCCGCCGCCCTGGCGGTTGATGCCCTTGTTGTTCGACAACTCGCCACCGATCTTGACGGTGGTGTGGATTTCGCTGCCGTGGATGCGCTCGACGATCAGCACGATGAGGCCGTCGTTCAGCAACAGCACATCGCCCTTGTGCAGGTCGCGCGGCAAGGCCTTGTAGTCGAGGCCAACCCGCTCCTGGTTGCCCAGTTCGCCGTTTTCTCCCCACTTGGCGTCGAGGATGAAGCGCGCGCCCGCTTCGAGCTCGATGCGCGTGTTTTCAAACTTGCCGACGCGAATCTTCGGCCCCTGCATGTCGGCCATGATGGCCACTTCGCGCCCGCATTCAGCTGCCGCCAGGCGCACCAGCGCCGCGCGGTCGATATGGTCTTGCGCCTTGCCGTGGGAAAAATTCAAGCGCACCACGTCGACGCCCGCACGTATCATCTTCACCAGGATATCGAAGTCGGTGGAGGCGGGGCCGATTGTTGCTACGATTTTTGTACCGCGTGGCATAGGAGTCCTTGTGCGCGAGCGAAAGTGAGCAAGGCCGGCTCGATGCTGCATCCGGCAAGGTAAAAGCGCAGCGATCAGGCTGCGCTTGGTACTGAACTGCTGACTGCAGCGCCTTAAGCGGCGCGTTGCATCAGAATCTCAACTGCTGGGAGGGTCTTGCCTTCCAGGAACTCCAGGAAAGCGCCGCCGCCCGTCGAGATATAGCTGATTTTATCGGTAATGTCGTATTTGGCAATCGCCGCCAGGGTGTCGCCACCGCCAGCGATGGAAAATGCTTTCGACTCGGCAATGGCCAGGGCCAGGGTCTTGGTGCCGTTGCCGAACTGGTCGAATTCGAACACGCCCACGGGGCCGTTCCACACGATGGTGCCGGCGGCAGCGATCTGCTGTGCCAGCAAGGCGGCCGTTTTCGGGCCGATATCGAGGATCATGTCGTCATCCGCCACGTCGGCCACGTCCTTGACGGTGGCGGCGGCCGTGGGCGAAAACTCCTTGGCGCACACGACATCGACGGGAATCGGCACTTGCGCGCCACGCTTGGCCATGATTTCAATGATGGCCTTGGCTTCTTCGACGAGTTCCGCTTCCACCAGCGACTTGCCCACGTTCAAGCCGACGGCTTTCATGAAGGTGTTGGCGATGCCGCCGCCGACGATCAGATTATCGACCTTGTCGGACAGGGCTTTCAGGATAGTCAGCTTGCTCGATACTTTCGAACCAGCAACGATGGCCAGCAGCGGGCGGGCAGGGGCGTGCAAAGCTTTCCCCAGCGCATCGAGTTCGGCGGCCAGCAGCGGGCCGGCGCAGGCGACAGGGGCGAACTTGGCGATGCCGTGCGTGGACGCCTCGGCGCGGTGGGCCGTGCCGAACGCGTCATTGACGTAGATATCGCACAGCTTGGCCATTTTTTGCGCCAGCTCATCGCTGTTTTTCTTTTCGCCCTTGTTGACGCGCACGTTTTCCAGCAGGACCACCTGGCCGGCAGCCAGGTTGTCCAGGCCGGCGCCATCGACCCAATTCTGTTTCAGTGCAACTTCCTGGCCCAGCAGCTCGGACAGGCGGGCGGCCACGGGCGCCAGGCTGTCGGCAGGCTTGAACTCGCCTTCCGTCGGACGGCCCAGGTGCGACGTCACCATGACGGCAGCGCCAGCGTCCAGCGCGGCGCGGATGGCCGGCACCGAGGCGCGGATGCGCGTATCTTCGGTGATCTTGCCACTGTCATCTTGCGGGACATTCAGGTCGGCGCGGATAAACACGCGCTTGCCTTGCAGTGCATTTTGGGCGATCAAATCTTGCAGACGGATGAAGTTGAGAACAGCTGACATGGCGATCCAGATGACGAGTGGAAGGAAGTGCGCTATTTTACCGCAATGACCAGACCAAATCCCCGATTTGTCCTGCTTTACTGAAAAACATGCAACAGTCGCAAGCCCGTGAAAACCAGCATGCCAAACACGATGGTTTGCAGCATATTGCGGCGGATCACGAAAAAGAGCGTGGCGGCAATACCCGACAAGAGTTTCAAATTCGACAATTCAAAGTGTACTTGCTGCCCTTCCATCAGCATGTCGGGCGCGATGATGGCCGCCAGCGCGCAGGCCGGCGCATAGCGCAGCATCTCGTTGATCCTGCGCGGAATGCTGATGTGATGGCCAACCAGCCAGAACGTGCTGCGCGTGGCGGCCGTGGCCACCACCAGCACGGCGATGGCGATCCACACATCGGTCCTGCCCCAGTCCAATCCGTCAAACATGGCGTTTGTTCCATTTCTCGGTCAATTCTTCCACGGCCATGGCCGACAGCATGCCCGCCAGGACGGCCACCAGCAGACCCAGCTTGTATGGCAAGCCAAACGCCAGCACGGCCACCGTGCCCGCCACCAGCACGCCGCACAGGGCGGCGCGGCTGAGGATCAGCGGCACCGTCACGCACAGGATCGCCAGGGTGCCGGCAAAACCCAACCCCCATTCGGCCGGCACGACGGCGCCCAGCACGATGCCGATGAAGGAACCGATTTGCCAGGCCAGCCAGTTGGGATAGATCAAGCCTTTCAAGAAAGGCAGCTTGGCCGGGTCCGGCGTTTCATGCGGGTAGCGCTGCAGGAACAGGCCCACGGTGATATCGCCCGCCACATAGCCGAGCGCAAAGCGCTGGCGCCACGGCAGATGGGAAAAATGGGGCGCCAGCAGCACGGAAAAGATGACGAAACGCAAATTAACGACGAGGGCCGTGGCAAAGATCACCCACACGGGTGCCTGCGCGGCCAGCAGGGGCAAGGATGCGAGCTGGGCCGAACCGGCAAAGACAAACAGGGTCATGGCTCCCGCCTGCGCTACAGTCAGGCCACTTTTCACCATGGCCACGCCCACTACCATGCCCCAGGCGGCGATGCCCAGCAGGGTGGGCGCACCCAGATTCAGCCCGGCGCGCCAGGCATCTTTCAGCAGGGCATCGTCGCTGGCGGCCGGGACGGTGCTCACGCGGCGCTCCAGCAGGCGCACTGTGGTAACAGCACAACAATGGTGCGCGGGGCGCATGGGCGCAACAGTAATACCGGCAAGGCAAATCCAGTCAGTGTGGCGCTGCAGGCGCCATATTTCCGCAAAAACCCGCGCCGCAGCCGAAGATGATCGAGTCGACATTTTAGCCATGATTTTTGCTGTCTGCCTGAATCCGTTAAAATCGTACTTTTGGCAGCAGCCGACTTCCTTCCATACAGCCTCACGGAGCATGACAAGATGACAAAAACCACCCAGCCAGCGGTCGAACTCGACAGTAAAGACCTGCCAGCCCACTGCCCTAACCCGGCCATGCCGCTGTGGTCGTCGCATCCGCGTGTGTTTCTGGAATTCAACAAGGAAGGCATCGCCAAGTGCCCTTACTGCGGCACGGCGTACACCCTGAAGGAAGGCGCCAGCGCCGGCCATCATTAAACTGCCCAGCGGCGCGCCCCCAGCGCGCCGTTTTCATTTGCCCTTCCGAGTGTCATATAAGCCGCTCAAGCCGGAGTCGTCATGAAACGTCTGAAAGAACTCAATGGCAGCGCCGCCGAAGTCGAAGCGGCGTTCTACGATGCCTTGCACCGCGCCGACCTCGAAGCGCTGATGGCGCTATGGGCCGACGATGAAGAGATCGTCTGCATCCACCCGGGCGGCGCGCGCCTGATCGGCCATGCCGCCATCCGCGCCTCATGGGAAACCATACTGGCGGGCGGCGGCCTGCACATCGTGCCGGCGCAGCTGCATGAAACGCACAATTTGATGAGCTCGGTGCACACCGTCATCGAAGGCGTCACCACCGAAGAAGGCGGTCCGGCGCATCTGCTGGCCACGAATGTGTATGTGAAAACGCCGCGTGGCTGGCGCATCGTGCTGCACCACGCCTCCATCGCCCCGGGTGGCGTGCCGGCCGATGCCACGGGGGCGCAGATCCTGCACTGATGTCTTTGCCTCTTATCTACCACACTCCCTACACCGCCCCGCTGTGGCTGCCTGGCGGCCACGCGCAGACGATTTATCCTGCCGTGTGCCTCGCCAAGCCGGCCGTGGCCTTCCGCCGCGAACGCTGGCAAGCGCCAGATGGCGACTTCGTCGACGTCGATCTGGTCGACGGCCAGCCGGGCCAGCCCTTCGTGGTGCTGTTCCATGGCCTGGAAGGCTCGTCGAACAGCCATTACGCGCGTGCCCTGATGGCCGAGGTGGCCGCACGCGGCTGGTCGGGCGCCGTGCCGCATTTTCGCGGCTGCTCGGGCGAAGCCAACCTGGCGCCCCGTTTCTACCATTCGGGCGATGCGCAGGAAGTGGACTGGGTCGTGCGCACACTGCGCCCGCGCGCCACGGGAAAATTTTACGCGGCCGGCGTGTCGCTGGGCGGCAACGCCCTGCTGTGCTGGCTGGGCCAGTCGCAGCACCAGGCCGATTTCATCGATGCGGCCGCGGCCGTGTCGGCCCCGCTGGACCTGGCACAAGGGGGCAAGGCCCTGTCGTCCGGCGCCAACCGGCTCTACACGCGCATGTTCCTGAACACGCTCAAACCGAAATGCCTGGCCAAGCTGGAACAGTTTCCCGGCTTGTTTGCGCGCGAGGCCATGCTGGCCGCGCGCGACTTGCACGCCTTCGACAATGTCGTCACGGCGCCCCTGCACGGCTACCGCGACGCCGACGATTACTGGCACCGCGCCAGCGCCAAGCACGTCATCTCGGACATTACCGTGCCAACCCTGGTGCTGAATGCGCAAAATGATCCCTTCCTGCCCGGGCGCTTCTTGCCGCGCAGCGCAGCGCCCAAGGTCACGCTCGAGTATCCGCGCCACGGCGGTCACGTCGGCTTTGCCGCAGGCAAGTTGCCGGGAAGCACGCGCTGGCTGCCGCAGCGCCTGATCCATTTTTTTGAAGGCGGCAACACGGCGCCCTCTTCCCTGCAAAGCTGTCACGCTGCTAGCTCGCAAACGCACACGGAAAACGCACCACATGGATGAACTCGTCAAACAGGCGCTGGCCAAATGGCCCAACGTGCCCCACTGCTACGGCTGGCTGGGCCTCGATGCACGCGGCCACTGGCGCATGCGCGACCAGCAGGCGCAACAGCAACAACTGCCCGGCGACAAGATCGCCCACGCGGCCCTGTTGAACTTTATCAACCGCAATTACGGCCAGGACGAACGCGGTTGCTGGTTTTTTCAGAATGGCCCGCAGCGCGTGTATGTGAACCTGGAAGCGACGCCGTACATCGCCCGCAGCGATCCGCAGCACGGTTTTGTCTTGCAGACAGGCGCGCCGCTGGCGGCCATCGAGGTAGCGTATCTGTGCGACAACGGCGCGCTGATCCTGCACCACGGCGGCATCGTGGCGCAAGTCGATGACCGCGACATGGCCCACGTGCTGGCGTCGCTGCGCGTCGATGGCCAGCAGGCCAGCGACGAGGCCCTGCTGGCATGGCTGGAAGAACGCCAGGGCAAGCTGAGCCTATTGCATGATGGCAAGGAGATTGCCGTGCAGCCGCTGCGCTACGATGCCGTGCCGCAGACCTTCGGCTTCCAGCGCACGCCGCAAGCCGCATAAGGGTCAGTCCTTCTGGTCCTTGATCTGTTCGCGCCGCTTTTCCTGCAATTCCCGCTCGCGCGCATCGATCACGGCCTGGTCATAAAAGGTTGCATCCGTCGATTTGCGGGCGATCGTCAGCTGGTCCAGCGCGGCCATGGTGGCGCCCTGCAGCACGTAGGATTCGGCCAGCGCCATGTGCTGCAAGGTCATCTTGCCCTGGTCCGCATAGGCTTTCGCCAATAAATCGTACAGTTCCGGCTCTTCCTTGTAGAGCTGTACCTGCTCGCGCAAATACAGGGTTGATTGCTCCAGCTTGCCGGCAGCCATCAGCGCTTGCGCATACTGGTGGGCAATGCCGCGCGAGAGGGGAAACTGCTGGCGCGCCGCATCGGCCGCCTTCAAAGCCTGTTGCGCCACTTCCTTCTTTTGCGCCGGCATCAACAGCACTTCCAGCCCCATCGCCGCCAGCAGCGAATTGGGGCTCTGCGTGCCGCCCGAGGTAAACACATTCGGCCCGGCCGGCTGGTGCAGGGCGGCGTTGGCCGCATCGAGTTCCTTTTGCGCCTCCGCCGGCTTGCCCTGCTTGACGGCGACAAAGGACAAGCCGTAGTGGGCGGCCGTCACCTGGAAGCGGCTTTGCTGTTCCAGCTGCGTCTTGAAGACGGCCTTGGCATTCAACAGGCCTTGCACGCTGTCATCCTGCAGCACGCGGGCGCGGGCCCGCGCCAGGTGGAAACTCAGGCTGTCCGCACGCTGCTTGTAGGGCTGCTCGCGGATGCGCGCCTGGATGTCGGCGATGCGTTCCGTCGTCAGCGGGTGGGTCTGCAGATAGGCAGGCATCAGGTCGCTGTACGAACGGCTGGCCGCCTGCATGCGGCCGAAGAAGGCCACCATGCCGGTGGTGTCGAAACCGGCCTCGCCCATGATCTGGAAACCGATGCGGTCCGCCTCGCGTTCGGCATCGCGGCCGAAATTGAGCTGGCGCTGGATGGCCAGTCCCTGGCCGGCGGCAAACACGCCCAGGGCCACATCGCCGCCCGCGCGCGACGCGAGCGCCGCCAGCAGCATGGCCGCCAGCGGCATCAGGGCATCCTGGCGCTGCTGGCCCAGCATGCGCGCGATATGGCGCTGCGCCACGTGGCCGATCTCGTGCGACAGCACGGAAGCCAGTTCCGCCTCCGTCTGCGCCGCCAGCACCAGGGCCGAGTGGACGCCGATAAAGCCGCCCGGCAAGGCAAACGCGTTCAACTGGGGATCGCGCACGGCAAAGAAGAAATAGTCGTAATTCGTTTCGCCGCGCACGCTGGGGCGCGCCGCCACGAGGGCGTTGCCGAAAGTATTCAAGTATTCCAGCAAGGGCGCGTCGTCGAGGTAATCGCGGTCGCCGCGGATGCCGCGCATGATTTCCTCGCCAATCTTGCGCTCCATCGCCGGCGACAGGTCTTCGCGCGAGGTATCGCCCAGATTCGGCAGATTCGGCGCCGGCGGCACGGCCAGCGGCGTCCTGCTGGCGGCCGGCGCCGCTGAAGCGGCTGTATACGTTTGCGCCAGCGCAAACGGCGCCGCCAGCCACAATGCAACCAGCATGGATGCACGCCGGGAGCCGCGCAACCATGCCGCAGCGGCGTTTTCAAGGACGATCGGGAGGGAAGTTTTTGCATTCACGGGTGCTATCATACCTTGTTAGCGGCGCCCATTCCCACGCAACAAGCATGCGCCATGCCAGTGGCATGACGTCGTGGCCCGGCGTGCCGCGCCCCCACTTCTCACCTATTTTGACGCCATGACAACAGCAGACAAGCAAGCCCCCGCCGGAGAACTGACCCATTTCGACGCCACGGGCCAAGCCCATATGGTGGACGTGGGCAGCAAGGAAGATACGCGCCGCAGCGCCGTGGCCGCCGGCACCATCCGCATGCAGCCGGCCACCCTGGCATTGATCATTTCCGGCAACGCCAAGAAAGGCGACGTGCTGGGCATCGCCCGCATCGCCGCCATCATGGGCGCCAAGCGCACCAGCGACCTGATTCCCCTGTGCCACCCGCTGGCCCTGACGCGCGTCACCGTCGATTTTGAAGTCGACGAGGCGGCCAACAGCGTGCACTGCCGCGCCCAGGTCGATACCACGGGCAAGACGGGCGTGGAAATGGAAGCGCTCACTGCCGTGCAAATCGGCTTGTTGACAATTTATGATATGTGCAAGGCCGTCGACCGGGGTATGCTCATGACGAACGTGCGCGTGCTGGAAAAACATGGCGGCAAGTCGGGCGACTGGACAGCGGAGATTGATAAGTGATTGATCCGATTAGAGAAACACCTCTCCTTGACGCAACCATAAACCCAATGCGCCACGACGCCGCCTGAGCCTGCACAAGCCGTCAAAAGTGAAGAAAATCGGTTCTTTTCCCACGTCTGTCCCACAAGGAAGGCGTATGGCATCAATTCGACAACGGTCGGGCGTATGGCAAGCTCGTGTACGGCGTAAGGGTTACCCAGAAGAGGTAGCCTCATTTAACACCAAGGCCGAAGCACAGAAATGGGCTAGAAGCATTGAGTCTGGAATGGATCAAGGATCGCATTGGAGCATCCGAGATGCAGAAGACCTGCTTCTTGCCGACATACTGCAACGGTATATGAAGGAAGGGCGTTCTCAAGAACCAAGTGCAACACCTTTGTCCTGTAAGGTGTCGGCATGTCGAACAGCTATAAACATTTAACTACCCAAGAGAGGGCCGTGGTCATGACCATGCGCGATGAC
>NZ_JBNYXT010000041.1:0-43324 GCF_051380795.1 Janthinobacterium leeuwenhoeki | reverse complement strand
GGCTTCCTTCAGATTCGCAGTCACCCGCGACACCCTTGCCGTTCAGCTAACTCTTCCCCTTGTCGGGCGAGTAGAGGACTTTCACCTCCAAGTGAGTGCGCCCTGCCGGGCGCACCACGAAAAAACGCCCGCCCCCTGAGGGACGGGCGCTCTGCCAGAGCACTACGCGCGACGCTGCGCGTCAACCAGCCGCATCTCAAGGCTCGGCCCCCGCATGCGGATTCAGCTGACAGCAGCGGCCCGCTTACTCTTTCCGGCTGGCGCTGCTGCTTTTGTTTTGAGCGGAGCCCGCTTGCGATGCGCTGCCGCTGGCCGAACTTTCGCCGCCGGCCGACTGCTGGCTGCCCTGGTTGCTGACGCTTTGCAGGGTTTGGCCGTCACGGCTTTGCGCACCGCGTTGCTGGTCGCGGTTGCTACCGTTTTGATGGTTGGCCTGGAACGGTTCGGCGACGCGCTGCATGGCTTCGTGCTGCTTGCGCACATTTTTCTCTGTTTCTTCCGCAGCCGTGCGGGCCACTTCTTCGGCCAGGGCCTTGGCAGTGCGGCTCGTTTCATTCACATGACGCTCTGCAACATTGGCCAGTTCGACCTGCGTATCGGCTGCCAGACGCGATACCTGTTGCTGGTACTTGCGCAATTGCTCGGCCGCTGGCTGGCCCGCCACGGCAGCCACCTGGAACACATCTTCAGCGCGCTCGAGCGTCAGCAGATTCTGGCTGGTGGCCGTGATTTCTTCCAGCAAGCCTTGCGCCAGCTGCATGTTCAGGTCACTGAAATGCTGCACCGACTGGAACAGCGACTTCGACAGCCCATTGAAAAAAGCCAGTTGCGCTTCCAGGTGTTTTTTGGCGGCGGGGGTAACACTATGCGAATATGGATACATGGAGTTCCTCATTAAATAGCGGTTGGGTGGACATAAACAGATGGCGGCACCAACGGCTGTCGAACGGTGAGGCAGACGGCCAGGCTACGCCACGAACGCGAAAAACATATCCGATTGGTGGAAAGATGCTTTGCAACGCGAGTCCCAAGGCTACGTGAGCACCGCAGGTGAGGGATGATCTGGATCAAAGGTGCGCTAAGCTGCGCAGAAAGTTTTCGCCGGACGGCTTGCCCTAGCCAAACGTCAGTGACGGGAAGGAAAATCTGTGCCAGGCAAGCTCAACAAGTGACGCCCGCGTCCGGCACGACGGGCTTGTAGCCATGGCTGCGCAGCGAGGCTTCCAGCCAGCGGTTGCCATACCAGCCACGCGCCAACAGGTAACTGAGCTCCGCGGCGGCCATCAGCAGCATCATCGGACCGATGCGCATTTCGGTGGCCAGGTGGCTGCCAAACCACAGGCATGCATCCATCGCCAGCATGAGCAGCAACAGCCACCAGCGGCGCTTGGCCACGGCCCAAAACGAGCCCAGCAACAGGGCCGGCCAGGAAAAACCCGCTTTCACGTAGGCATAGCGGCCGGCATCGTCGGCAAACAGGGTGGCGCTGTGCTTCATGCTGCTCTCTTCTGGTAGTGAACGGTGTCAGGGTTCGGGATGGTGGCAGACAGCTTCGACATTGTGACCGTCCGGGCCCAGCACGAAGGCGCCATAGTAATTCGGGTGATAGATGGCGCGGATGCCGGGGGCGCCGTTATCCTTGCCGCCCGCTTCCAGCGCGGCCTGGTAAAACGCGTCCACCTGGGCGCGGTTGTCCGCCGCGAAAGCGAGATGCATGCCGGCATGCGGCGTGCCGCCTACGCCGAACCAGAAATCGGGCTTGCCATCCTTGCCCAGGCCGACCCAGCCATGCTCTTCCATCACCACCGACACGCCCAAGGGTGCCAGGGCGGCCGAAAAGAAAGCCTTGCTGGCCTGGGCATCGCTGACAGTCAAACCAATGTGATCAAGAATCATGATGGTGCTCCTCGCAGGTAAGGGGACAGGAAATGCAGTATGCGCCAATATTGCCTTTTAAGCAATCAAAACTACAGATCCGGCGCGTAGCGGGCGACCATCTGTTCCTGCGTTTCCTGCGGCCCGCTGCCGCCCGTCTGGTCCTGAATCATCTGCCCCATCGTCGGCAAGACGCAGCGTTCGACCTGGGCCGCGCTGTCCCACAGGCGCGAACGCATGAGGGCCTTGGCGCAATGCAGATACGCCTCGGCCACGTGCAGGCGCATGATCAGGCGCGGCGGGCTGCGCTCGCCGGCGAAGTGCGCCAGCAGCGCCGGATCGTCGCTGAGACTGGCCTCGCCATTCACGCGCAAGGTTTCATCGACGCCGGGGATCAGGAACAGCAACCCCGCCCTGCCCGTCTCGGCAATATTGCTGAAACTGTCGAGGCGGTTATTGCCCTTGGCATCGGGCAGCAGCAAGGTATGAGCATCGAGCACGTGCACGAAACCTGGCGCGCCGCCGCGCGGCGAGGCGTCGAGCTGACCGCCAGCCCCGCCCGTGGCCAGCACGGCGAACGGCGACAGCCCGATGAAGGCGATGCAATGCGGGTCGAGACGGTCGAGCTGCTTGCTCAGTGACCGCCCCTGCGCGGGCGGATAATGCGCGCGCAGTTGCTCCAACGAATCGATTTCCATGCGCTTCCCCAGCCTAGCGCAGGTTGCCCGTATGCCCCAGCGAATAACGGCCCGGCTGCGGCCATACGGTCAGGCCGTGCGGTTCCTGGCCGACTTTCACCTTGGATACGTCGCCGCTGTTCGTGTCGATGCGGTAGACCACGTCGTCGAAACGGCCGGACAGCCACAGGTACTTGCCATCGGCGGACACATTGCCCATGTCGGGGCTGCCGCCGCCAGGAATCGGCCAGTTCGACACGACTTTTTCCGTGGCGAAATCGATCACGCTGACGCTGCCCTTGCCGTTGCGCTTGCCATGGATGCGGTGCGTGCCACGATTGGCCACGTACAACTTCTTGCCGTCACGGCTGGGGTATAAGCCGTGCGCGCCCACGCCCGTCTGGATGAAGCCGATTTCCTTCAGGGTGGCGCCATCGACGATGTGCACGCCATCGGCGTCCATGTCGGCGATATAGAATTTCTTGCCGTCCGGCGAGATGCGTATATCTTGCGGCATGCCCTTCTTGACGCTGCAGATTTCATTTGCCGGGCCGCCCACGGGACCGGACTCGGCAAAGCGCTTGGCCGGCATCTGCAATTTCAGGTAGCCGTCGACCTTGCGGCCCACCAGGTCGATCTTGGCGATGGTGCCGTCGAACTCGCAGGTAAACATGGCGTAGCGGCCGTCATTCGAGAAATCGGCATGGTTGATGCCGCCGCATTGGGGCGTGTCGATCGAATACTGCACCGCCATGGTCTTCGGATCGCGGAAATCGAGGCGGTGGCGCGCTTCTGCCACGACGATGGCCGACTTGCCATCCGGCGTGTAATACATATTGTAGGGATCATCGACGGGCACTTCCTTGCCCGGCTTGCCGCTCAAAGGGTCGATCGGCGTCAAACTGCCCTTGTCCGTGCGCTCGGCATTGTTCGCCACCCACAGGGTGCGCAAGTCCCACGACGGCACGACGTGCTGCGGGCCGCTGCCGACCTTGAACTTGTCGACCACTTTCAGGCTCTCCTGGTCGATCACGTAGACGTCGTTCGAGCGCAAATTGGGCACGTAGACGCGGCGCAGATGATCCTTGACGACAGGACTCATATTGCTGCTGGCAATGCTGCCATACACGTTTTTCGGGTCCACCAGCGGCGGCATGCCCGGCAGCGGAGCATAGGCGGCGGCAGGGGCCGGCGTGCTGGCGCCGGTGACCTGGCTGGCCACGCCCAAACCTGCCAGCGCGGCAGCCAGGGCGGACAAGGTGACGATGGTGCGTCGTTGAGATTTTTTCATGTGATTTCGCGTCGTTTCGTTGCAAAAGCCGGAAGTTCAGCACTTCCAGCAGAAATTATTTATGACGTTGCAGCAGCTGCCTGATGGCGGCCACCGAGGTGTCCACCTGCAGCTTGATACCGATCTGGCCCAGTTCAGCCGTGGCACGCGTGGCGTCGCCGCGCACGCCGTCCGCCACGCCAGGCTTGGGTCCGTGCGCCATGGCCTCGCTGCGCACCAGCGACGGGTCAGTCGCCAGCATCAGCGCCGCGTCGGCCAAGCCCGCGTGCAAGCCAATCTCGGCGCTGCTGTGGCCGCGCTTTTGCAGTTCGGCAATATAGGCCGATTGCGTGATGTCATAGTAGTCGAGCAAGGCGTAAGCGCGCGCATCTTTGGCGGCGGAAGCTTTGCCCCAGGCTCGGTTCAGCCTGTTGGCCACATTCTGCTCGTTCTTCTGGTAGCCGCCATGGTCGCCGATAAAAATGATGTCGCGGAAACCATGCTGGCGCAGACTGGCGGCCGCCCCTTCCAGCAAGGCTTCGAAGGCGGCGGGCGGTATCGATATCGTGCCGGCAAAACGCATGTGGCCGGCCGGCGGCGAAATAGCGCCTTCCGGCACGTAGGAAACGACAGGAGCGACAATGGTGTTGCCCAGCTTTTGCGCAATCTGCCGCGCCAGCAGCCCGACGCGCGCATTGTGCTTGCCCAGCGCGATATACGGCCCGCTCTGCTCGACGCCGCCAATCGGCACCAGCACGGTGGTGGCGCCGTGGTCGATACGGCTGCGCAACTCCGTGCTGGTCAGCTCTTCCAGCATGACGCTACTGGCAGAAGTAGCGGCCTTGACCGGCGCGGTGAGCAGCAGACACGAAAACGTCAGGACGAACAGGGAAACGAGGGGCTTGCGTGAAAGGCGAAGCGTGGATGGCGCACAGGGCGCCGTTCGCTGGGGGAACTGCAAAGTCATAAGCCAACATCTTTCCGAGGTCAAAGGCGCCGTACCCGGCCTTGCCAGGCAAGCTGGCTGCCACGCAAGAATTGTATTCCATCATGACGGGAAGGGCACGTTAATTTGACGCGGCAGCTTGCAAGGAATTGATTAGGGGAAACTATCTATCAAGCGCTTGTCGCGTTAGCCCTGTCCGCCTCGCCAACATGGAGAGTCTCGTTACGTTGCTCTGCATAGGCCTTGAGTGAGCGCATCGTCTTGGGTAACCCTTGCCGGACTTGTTTGGCCACGCCTGGCCCGAACAGAAAGGCAAGTGCTCCGGTGAACCACACGCGGTGAACGACTTCCGATCCGCCATCTACGGCGGCAACCGTGTGCTCGAAATGGATGCGGAACAGGGGGATGTAGCCCTCGACGGTGAACGAGCGGCCTGCAGAGCGCTCGGTAACCAGCATCGCAATACCCATCCCTTTATTGGGAACTATCCGGCCCTGTGTTCCCACCGCGAATGGCCCGTTGAGGCGGGCTTGCTTTGTATCCGGATCCCACAGGTGCCATCGATCGACCTCGCTCCAGATCTGGTCGACGACCGTGGGCGGGACGGCAATGTGGATACTTTCTTTGATTTGCATCAATGGGGATCTCCCTATCATGTTGATAAAAGTCACTGAATCTGCCATCCGGCGTCGTGCAGTGCCTGGGTATTGGTCAGCGGCATGGCATTCATCATGTGAAATATCCACGACAATTGCGACACTCAAAGGATCGTTTTCCGACAGGAACAAAGACAGCTGCTTTTCCTTTGCATCGATAAAAAATATAGCTGCTGCGATTGCAGGATACACTGTTTTTTTAGCATATAAATAGAGTTAGATTCTGGTTATACTTGTCGCAGACAAAGCCGGATCATGATGACAGCCTTATTTGGCGCCAGGATTTAGGGATGCGCCATTGAGCAGGAACCACAAGCTGCCGCCCGTCATGACCGTGAGCCTATTGGATGTTGATAGATTATAAACGCAACACATTGGAGGGTTCAGGAGCTACAGCATCACTCAGCGGATATCGTTTGGCTTGATGCAGAGGATGCTCGCCGTGCATATGATGTAGTGGGCCTTCATGCCACATGGCTACTTTCTAATCGTCTTCGGAACAAACAAGGCACTCACGGCGCGCCGCCGGGAGTCGGTACATACGGTTGCCGGGTCGCCTCGCCGGGCAGCGTATGGTCGATGGCATCGCGGAGAAGCGTTCTCAGCGATGAGCGACTATGCGATGTTGTGCGCTGCTTTCGATTTTTTACGGGCCCCGGCCCATAACGCAGTTAAACGTCACCAACCGACCAGTGATCTCAAGCCAACTACTATTTCTCTTTAGCGCCCTGGGCTCCGTGAATGGCATATTCCTGGCGTTTTACTTTTTCAGCCGGCGCTCCCATCGCCTGACGCATGCCATGCTCGGCGCATTGCTGCTGGCGATCAGTTTTCGCACGGTTAAATCGGCGTTTTACTACTTTAATCCCGACCTTGCCGTCGCGTTTATTCAACTGGGCCTGTCGGCATGCCTGCTGATCGGGCCGCTGACATATCTGTATGTCCATAGCCATCTGGCCGACGTGACAGGCAGTGCCGTCAGCAAGCACTGGCACTTGCATCTTTTTCTGCCCTTATGCTTAATCGGCATCGCCACGCTATTCCCGTATTCGCGCAATACGGACACCTGGTTCTATGCGATGTGCGGCATCCATGCTTACTGGTTTTCTTGTCTGCTATTGGCGGGCATGCAGCTATGGCAGGCGCGCGCCGTATTAGGCCGCGTCGATGGCCGGTTTTCCCGTCAAACGGTGCTCCTGCTCAGCGTTTACTTCAGTAGTGTCCTGATACTCATCGCTTACGTCAGCACGCCATTCACGTCGTATATTATCGGCGCGCTCTCGTTTACTTTTTCTATCCACATCACGATCTTGACGTATATCGTGAAAAATGAAGCGTTGGAAGAGGCAGGCAAGAAGGAAAAATATCACAATAAAAAAATGAGCGACGGCGATGTCCGCGCATTGCTCAATTCCCTCGATAAGGTAATGTGCGAGCAGCAGCTGTATTTGAATCCGGCCTTGAGCCTGGCGATGCTGGCGAAGAAAGTCGGCAACCTGCAAACGACGGTTTCCCAGGTGATCAATGAAAACCTAAATAAAAGTTTCAACCTTTATATTAACGAGTTTCGCATTCAGCACGCAAAAGACCTGTTGATCACGGCATCCCACCTCAATATGGAACTCGTTGCCGAGCGCAGCGGCTTCAATTCCAATTCCACATTTTTTTCCGCGTTCAAGAAGATTACGGGACAAACGCCTGCCAGCTACCGAGCCGTCTTTGCGTCGGTGCCGCTCTCATCCTGTGGCGATGGCGCCGACCGTGCGCCGGCGCCATCGCCACACCATCGCGTCACCAGCGATTCCTGACATACCGCGCCGCACGCAGCGGCCGGTAAGCCCGGTGTGCAGGCCGCCTGAACTTGCGCTTGCGCTCCATCGCGGCCATCGTCGCCATCCCTCTCGAATTATGGATCCGGAGTCCTAAACTGTGGTTTGCGAGCATGGGCTTTCCCGTTCGCTCTAACGTGTCATTCGGCAGCATCGCTTCGTCGCACAGAGTGCGGACTCGATAGCCGCCCGAACAACCGTATTTACCTTCGGCGAATAGGTAATAGTAAAACTCTAGGTAATGTATGAATCAATATATTCTTTTGCGCGCCATTCTCCATATCTTTTTCTCATTTTACATGACCGGGCAGGCGATGGCTGCCACGGCGCCTGCCGCAGCAGGCGCGGACCGGGATCGGATCACAAAAACTTTGACGGACTATATGGATGGAACGGCCAATGGCGAACCAGCCAGATTGAAACAGGCGTTCCATCCTGATTTCAAGTTATACGCGGTAACGGAAGACAATGAATTGCTGATCCGTTCCGGGGAACAGTACATCGCGAAAATTAAGTCAGGCGAAAAAATTAAGCGCATCGGACGCATCGTATCGATCGACGTCGAGAACAATGCAGCCACCGCAAAGGTCGAAATACTAATGCCCAATTTCAGGCTTTACACTGATTATTTCCTGCTTCTCAAATACGCGGGCTCCTGGAAGATCGTGCAAAAGAGTTACACCTGGAAAGCGGTGCCCAAACAGCAAAAAAGGATCTTGTTCGTCACGTCGAACCAGCATACCTATGGCAATACGAAGATCAGCGCGGCCAACCATTTCGAGGAAATAGTCATTGCCTACGACGTTTTCAGGAAAAATGGCTATGCTGTGGATTTCGTCAGTCCCGACGGCGGTGCAATTCCAGTCGGCTACGTCGATACATCGAATCCGACGCAAAAGGAACACCTGTATGACGCCAGCTTCATGGCCTTGCTGAAGAATACGCTGAAGCCCGAACAAATCAATGCCAGCGA
This sequence comes from Janthinobacterium leeuwenhoeki, assembly GCF_051380795.1. Taxonomy (NCBI): domain Bacteria; kingdom Pseudomonadati; phylum Pseudomonadota; class Betaproteobacteria; order Burkholderiales; family Oxalobacteraceae; genus Janthinobacterium; species Janthinobacterium leeuwenhoeki. The sequence goes on along the minus strand of NZ_JBNYXT010000041.1, from coordinate 35,098 downwards.
GTACCAGGCCGTCTATTATAGCGGCGGCGGGGCGGCCATGTTTGGCGTTGCAGAAAATAAAAAGATTCAGAATATCGCCAGCACAATCTATAAAAATGGCGGCGTCGTCTCGGCCATCTGCCACGGCACGGCCGGCATTGTCAACCTAAAGAATCCCGATGGCGCGTTCATCTTCGCGAATAAGAAAGTTACCGGATTTCCCGATATTTTCGAAGACACGAAAGCCGAATATTACAAGGCATTTCCATTTTCCATCGATAAGGAAGTCAGCAAGAACGGCGGGCATTTTGTCTACTCTAAAAAATGGGGCGACAACTTCTTCATCGTCGACGGCAACATCATCACGGGACAAGATCCGACGGCCACTGCTTCCGTGGCGCAGGAAGTTATCAAGAATCTCCAGCAACACAATTAAAAAGACAGGGGCTGACAATGAACATCCAAACTTTAAAAGCAGCATATTTAATGCTGGGACTCCTTGTATTGCTTCCGTTTTCGGCAAGCGCGAACAACGGCGCCGAAGCAATCCCGATAGAGAAGTTCGACCAGATCGTCAGCGAACTCAATACACCGAACAAGCCGGCATTTGCGATCGCCATTTTCAAGAAAGACAAATTGATATACGAAAAATCTTTCGGAAGCGCCAATCTCGAATACAAGATTCCTGCCACGGTTAATACGAAATTCCAGATCGATACACTTGCCTGGGAATTTATCGCGTACTCCGTCTTGAAGCTCGAAGAGCAGGGCCTGATAAAATTAAGTGACGATATCGGCATGTATGTTCCGGGGTTGCCGGATTTCGGCAAGAAAATCACCGTCAATCATTTGCTGAGCTCGACCGATGGCTTGCACGGATACAAGGTCTTGAAGTCGCTGTCAGGCTGGGAGCCGGCAGGGGCCGAACAGCACAATACCGTCCTGGAACTCGTGAAAAACCAAAAGAAATTGAACTTCAAACCCGGCGACGACTTTTCGCCGGGCGGTGACACGCGGCTGATACTGCTGGCGAAGATCGTCGAAGTCGCATCGGGCAAACCGTTCGATGAGTATTGCAAAAATAATATTTTTGCACCGCTTGGCATGGCGAACACCACGTTCCTCTACGGCGACGCGCCGCCGGAAAACACGGCCGTTCCGTATCGCGATGACGGCAAAGGTACTTATAAAATCGACTATGGCAGCGGAAACGTTCCAGGCCCCGTCAATCTTTACAGCTCGATCCGGGACCTCGCGATCTGGCGCTCCGCCATCTTATCCGACGCGCTCGGCGGGAATGCGCTGGCCACTAAACTCAATGCACCGATCAAGCTTGATGGCGGCGAAATCATCAAGGATATCGCCAGCATTTCGACATACGGACAGCAACACGCCGGCAAGGAACGGGGAATTGCAAAGATTTACCAGATAGGCAGTTTTGGCGGGTACGCGAGCGCGATTTTCCGTTTTCCCGATCAGGAAATTACTGCCGTCGTATTGAGTTCCGGCCTGGCGTACAACGGAATGTACGGCATGCAGATTGCCGCCACGATGTTGAAAAACCATTTCAGCGAGCCTGAAACCATCGATTATTCCAAGATCGAAAGCGTGAAGCTGAGCCGTGCGCAGAGTCAGAAATACGAAGGCGTGTACTGGAACCGCGAACGGGCGCTTGCTGCGAGAGTGCACGTTAAAAATAATGTCTTGTATTACACGCGGACGGAAGCCGATGGCCGCGTGCTGATCCCGTTAAGCGATTCGACTTTCCAAATGAAAATTGACGGCGACGATCATTATTTTATTAAATTCGTGGATAAGAAAGGCAAAATGAATATGCACTTCAGCATGGGGGACAGCGATCCCGTTGTTTTCGAAGCGTATAAGGCAGTTTCCTACGCAGAAAATGAACTGGCCAAATTTACGGGAACGTTTTACAGCGAAGAACTCAATTCCTCTTTCGTTTTTTTGGTAAATAACGGCCAGCTTACGGCCAACAATGTGCGTGTGGGCTCCGTTACTTTCAAGCCCGTCAAGATCGATGTATTTTCCGGAAATAAATCTTTCATGGGCGGCATTCAATTCAACCGTAATAGCAGAAATAAAATTATCGGATTTCAGGTTGTCGTAGACGAGGTGCGGAATCTGGAATTCAAGAAAGTGTGCATCGACGGTAGCTTAGTTTGCGAGATTTGAATGGGCGCGGTTTGGAAAGTACTGATCAATTCAATCTCCAGCGATTTCAAGGCGAAGTAACTGGCTCGACAGATCTGCGATTGAGAAACTCAAAAAATGGGGCAGCCTGAGGCCGCCAAGCCGACAGTCCGCAGGCGAAAGGCAGGCACGGCTGACTAGCGGGGAACGGGGCTGCACCCCACCTTCACTTCCATCCTGCCAGGCCACTTTATTCAACCTTGTCATAGCCGCCGAACATCAACGCCCCCCGATTAGCCAACCCCACCACCAACACCCCGGCATACCGGAGCAGTCACAAGCGTTACGCGCCTGTGCTGCGGCCGGGCAGCGCCAGGCGCCGGCTGGCTGCCGCCGCCGGGGCCGGCAAGCCGCCCGCCACCTTCAACGCTTTCCCCTGAGCATCGCCGCGCAGGCGGAACACGGCCACCACGTCGACCATTTCCACGGCGCGGTCTTGCAGCGAGGAAGCTGCTGCTGCCGCCTCTTCCACCAGGGCCGCGTTTTGCTGGGTCACCTGGTCCATCTGCGAAATGGCCTGGTTCACTTGCTCGATACCGGCGCTCTGCTCGTGGCTGGCGTTGGCGATGTCACCCATGATGTCCGTCACGCGGCGAATGCTGGCGACGATTTCTTCCATCGTCGCACCCGCCTGGTCAACCAGCGCGCTACCCGTGTTGACCTTGTCGACGGAATCCTCGATCAAGCCCTTGATTTCCTTGGCGGCAGCGGCCGAGCGCTGCGCCAGGTTGCGTACTTCCGTGGCCACCACGGCGAAGCCACGGCCCTGCTCGCCCGCGCGGGCCGCTTCGACGGCCGCATTCAGCGCCAAAATGTTGGTTTGGAAGGCAATGCCATCGATCACGCCGATAATGTCGGCGATCTTCTTCGCCGATTCATTGATGGAACCCATCGTGCCCACCACTTGCGCCACCACGGCGCCGCCCTTGCGGGCCACATCCGAGGCGGACACGGCCAGCGAGTTTGCCTGGCGCGCATTGTCCGTATTCTGGCGTACGGCCGAGGTCAGCTCTTCCAGGCTGGAGGCCGTTTCTTCCAGCGACGACGCCTGCTGCTCCGTGCGCACGGACAAGTCCGCGTTGCCGGCGGAAATCTGCGCGGCCGCCACGCTGACCGTATCGGCAGAGGCGCGCACGGTGGCGATCACGCCGACGATGCGTTCCAGGAATTTATTGAAAGCGGTGGCCGTGCGGCCCACTTCATCCATGCGCTCGACGGGCATGGCGACGGACAGGTCCAGCGAGGCGCTGACGCGCTCCAGCGTGTGTTCAATATTGCCCAGGCCGCCGCTGATGGTGCGATAGATATGCCAGGCCAGCGCGCCAGTCAGCAGCACGGCCACGCCCAGCACGGCCAGCATGGTGTTGAACGCCGTGTCGTAGGCGGCCAGGCTTTCGGCCTTCACGTCATCGACCAGCTTGTTGTTGTAGGCGATATGGTCATCCATGCTCTTTTTCGCGGCGGCAGCCGTGATGGCCAGTGGCGTACCGGCCAGCAAGGTGGCGCGCACGCCATCCATGTCGCCCGCGTAGGCGGCGGCAAAGAACGGCACCAGCGCGCGGCGATAGGCTTCCATGGCGGCCTGGTCGGCGTCGAGCATCTTGCTGTCCGTCGCGTCGTACAGGCGCTCGGCGCGATAGGTGGCAATGACCTTGTCGAAATTCGTGTTGGCATCGGCCACGGCCTTGTCCAGCGCCGTCTTGTCGGCCAAATTAGAGAATACGGACAGGCGGTAGCCGGCCAGGCGCGAGTCGGCCAGGAAACCCTTGGCCGCGTTCAAGCCCTGGATGCTGGGAATGATGCGGTTTTGCACAGTGTCAAAACGTTCCTGGGCGCGCTGCAACTGGATGGCGCCGCCGGCGCCCAGCAATAGCAGGGCCAGCAAGGCGATGGTCAGGGTCAGAATTAATTGCTTGGTGATATTCATGGTGTTTCGCAGTAAAAAAGGGGCCTGGCAAGGCCAGGCGGGATAAATAGCTGCCGATCAGGTGGCCGGGATGCGGGTGCTGGCGGGTGCTACGCGGCCAGCGGCGCGGCGTCAGGCGCGCGGCGCAGCAAGTCGCCATGCTGGCGGCAAAACGCCAGGCCCGCCTTGTGGCCCACGTCGAACAGCAACTGCATGTTCGAGCTGGACCAGTCCAGGGTGTCGGGCCAGTGCTGCTCCGGGATGCCGCCCATCAAGTCGAGTTTCAGCAAGCGCCGCTTGGGCTGGCCCGTGCGAGCGTCCGTGTTGTGCTCGAGTTCAAACAGGCGCAGCTCGCTCTTGGAAATCTTCACCAGCGGCGTAATGATGGAGCGCACCCAGGCGTCGTACAGGTTGCGCGGCTTGCGCAGCAAGCGCTCATCGCCCAGGATGTCGAGGATGACCAGGGTGTCGGCGTCATGGTGCTCGCCCTTGCCTTCGATAAACGGGTCGAAATTGAGCGTGTCGAGCGCCGCGCCTTCGATGTAGTCGTCGCCGGCGATGGTCGTGGGCGCATACAGGAAGGGGAACGACAGGGCCGCGCGCACGTGGATCGGCTCGATCTCGTGCTTACCCCAGATTTGCATGCGGTGCTCGCTGAGGTTGTAGGCATTGATGTAGAAATCGGGGCGCATGCGCGCCACGCCGGAGAAATCCACGGCTTTTTCCAGGAAGGGCAAGTGCGCGCACAGGCCCAGGCTCTTCGCCGACAAGTCCGATGGCGACAGCGACGACAGCATCAGCTTGCCCCAGTCCGACCAGGCCGTGGGCACGCCCGCAAACGTTTGCTGGAATGCCTGAAAAAAAGGATTGTTGGCCGGCGGTTGGAAAGCGTCGCGGAAAGTGCTCGCGTGCATGCCCGGCTTCTGGAATACCTTGTAGTTGATCGGGATCATCTTGTAGATGCTGTCGGCCACGCCCGTGTCGGCCCAGCTTTGCAAGGCCTGGCGCGGCGTGGCTTCGTGCGGCGTCGTGTAAAGCAAACCCATCAATACGCCGGCGCCCGAGGCGGAAATGACGTCGAACTCGATGCCCTCATCGAGGAAAGCGGCCAGGGCGCCGGCGATCAAGGTGGAATTTGGTGCGCCGCCGCCCAGCAGCAAACCCGTTTTGCGGGCCGGTTTCGCTGTCGCAGCTGGCACCGGATTCGGCGATGTCGTAGTGACTGTCTTCATGCACACTCCCTGAACGGAACGGGGTTACCATCCCTTAATTGTTGGTTACTACACGCTTATGGCGCCTAATCCTGCACATGTCCCCGCAAGCGACGCGCCGATACAATGTCGCAGAAACAGATATGAAATTAACATAAATAAATTCCTTATGGCAATTTTAATAACGCATGACCGGTATTCACGAAGGGCATAAGTTGATGCCGTGCGGCATGGCGTGATGCGGCGCAACAAATATAAATGCGACGCGGTTAGGAATAATCTCTTTGGGGTAGGAATATTCCTCAACCCGCCGCCAGCGCGGCGGCCCGGGGCATCAGAGGAATGATGCAGGGTCGGGAAGGGGCGAAGAAAAATGCAGGTGGGTACACAAATGGTCAACAAAGACGCGAATTTTGGGCGACAGATGGCGGCTCGACGGCCATAGCACCCAGAACTTGCTCGAGTACAGCAAGTGTTCAGCCAGCACGGCTTGCAGTTCGCCGCGCGCGATGGCGTCGCGCACGATAAAGTCAGGCAAATAAGCGAGGCCCACGCCCTGCGTGGCGGCGCCGATCAGCGCTTCGATATTGTTGCAGGTCAAGGCCGTCGGCAAGCGCAGCTCGCCGCCGCTGTCGCCCTCGGCGCGCTGCAGCGCCCATTCCTGTAATTTTCCCGTGGTGGGAAATTTATAGCGCACGCAAGCGTGCCCTTCCAGCTCGCGCGGCGTGGCCGGCATGCCATGGCGGGCGAAATACGCGGGAGCGCCCACGATGGCAAAGGCAAACGGCCCCAGCTCGCGCGCCATCAGGCGCGAATCGGTCAGCGTGCCGCTGCGCACGGCCACATCGACGCCTTCGGCCACCACGTCGACCAGGCGGTCGTTGAAATCGAGGTCGAGCTCGATCTCCGGATACTGGCGCGTAAAGTCCGCCAGCAGGGGCAGGATGATGCGGTAGCCGATCACGGGCAAGCTGACGCGCAGCTTGCCGCGCGGCGCCTCGGCCAGATGCGACAGTTCCGCCTCGGCATCGTCCAGGTCTGCCAGGATGCGCTGGCAGCGCTCGTAAAACAACGCGCCCTCGTTGCTCAGGCTGATGCGCCGCGTGCTGCGGTTCAGCAGGCGCACGCCCAGCTTTTCTTCCAGCCGCGCCACGCTTTTGCCCACGGCCGAGGCCGACACCCCGAGCAGCCTCCCGGCCGCCACATAGCTGCGCGTTTCCGCCGCGCGCACGAAGGCGACGATGCCATTCAGATTATCCATGCCACCTCGTCATTTCCATTAAGGAATATTTGTCCGTTATGAGTGGATTTTCAGCCACTTTTTCATTGATTGCGTCCATATTATCATCAGATTCCCTCTTTCTGGAATCATTCCCATGGATACAAATCTTCCCGCGCAAGCCCCGGATCAAGCGACTGCACGACGCACGCTGGTGCTGGCCGCCGTCTGCCTGGCCGCGCTGTGCATGCCGCTCAGTTTTACGGGGCCGGCCATCGCCATTCCCGCCATCGCCGCCGACCTGCACGGCACGCCGCTGGCGCTGGCGTGGATCACGAATGCCTTCATGCTCAGCTTTGGCGGTTGCCTGATGGTGGCCGGCGCGCTGGCCGACCGCTACGGCCGCAAGCGCGTGTTCTTGCTGGGCATGGGCGTGTTTTCCGCCGCCGCACTGGCGCTGTCGGCCGCCCCCGGCCTCCTGTCGCTCGATGTGCTGCGCGCTGTCCAGGGCCTAGGTTGCGCCATGGCCCTGTCGAGCGGACTGGCGGCGCTGGCGCAGGAATTCGACGGCCCGGCCCGCGCACGCGCCTTCAGCCTGATCGGCACGGCCTTTGGCGTGGGCCTGGCCTTCGGTCCCTTCCTGGCAGGCACATTGATCACCCACACGGGCTGGCGCGCCATTTTTGCCGCCACTGCCGCGGCCGGCCTGGCCGCCCTGCTGGCGGCCGCGCGCGCCATGCGCGAATCGCGCGATCCGCAGGCGCAAGGCGTGGACTGGCCCGGCGCCCTGACGTTTACGGGCGCCCTCTCCTTGTTTACCTATGGCTTGCTGCAGGCGCCGCACAAAGGCTGGGGCAGCGCCGCCAGCCTGGGGCTGCTCGGTGGCGCGGCCTTGCTGCTGGGCGTGTTCATCCGCGTGGAGCGGCACGCGGCGCGGCCCATGCTGGACTTGACCCTGTTCCGCCTGCCCGCTTTTGCCGGCGTACAACTGCTGGCGGCAGCGCCCGCGTTTTCCTTTGTCGTGCTGCTGGTGTTGCTGCCGGCCCGCTTCATCGGCATCGAAGGCTACAGCGCGCTGGAAGCGGGACGCATGATGATCGCCCTGTCGGCACCCATGCTGGTGCTGCCTATCCTGGCCGGTATGGCGGCGCAGCGCATTGCCGCCGCCCACATTTGCGCCAGCGGCCTGCTGCTGGCGGCGGGAGGCTTGCTGTGGCTCTCCAGCTGCGCGCCAGGGCAGTCACCCGCCACGTTGCTGGGGCCGCTGCTGCTGATCGGCTGCGGCATCAGCCTGCCCTGGGGCTTGATGGATGGCCTGGCCATCAGCGTCGTCCCGGTCGAGCGGGCGGGCATGGCGGCCGGCATCTTCAATACGACGCGCGTGGCGGGCGAAGGCTTGGCGCTGGCCATCGTCAGCGCGCTGCTGGGCACGCTCACTGTCGCAGCCCTCGGCGGCGGCATTGCTGGCATCGGCGCGGAACAGGCGGCGCACGCCGGCCCCTTCCTGGCGCTGGGCGAGCTGCGCCATGCGAACACACTCCTGCCACACACTCCCGCCGCCGAGCTGGCGCAAGCCTACGGCACGGCCTTCCGCCACCTGCTCTATGTGCTGGCCAGCATCACGACGGCGTCGGCCCTGCTGATCCTGGCCTTCCTGCGTCATCCGGCCGCTGCAACAATGGGCACGGACACGGCCGCACTGCCCGCCGGCAAGGTGCAAAACTAAGCCACCCTATTTCCTCACGACAGCAATTTCCTCCCCGCCACATCCGGCGGCGCCCACGCGCCGCCGCCCGCCTTTGACGTTTCTCCGCAACACCCGCAAAGTTCCTGAAGGATGCCAAGGATAAAACGAGTTTACTTATCAAAGCGCTTTGAACTATACTCAAAGCGCTTTGAAACATAGTTAAAGCGCTTTGAAACATAGTTAAAGCGCTTTGGTTGTGCAAAGCTATGCGCACCGACCCTACACCTATAAAAACACTGGAGACACAATGAACAAATTTTTCTTGAAAGCGTTGCCAGCGGCAGTACTCATGGCCTTGAGCGCGTCGGCCCAGGCCGCCCTGCCGATCGACTTCGGCGGCTACATCCGTTCGGGCCTCGGCACCAGCAGCGAAGGCGGCAAGGAAGCCTGCTTCGGCCTGGCCGGCGCCTCATCCAAGTATCGTCTGGGCAATGAGTGCGAAACCTACGGCGAGCTGAAATTCGGCGGCGAAGCCTTCAAGGCAGCCAACGGCACCACCTTCCGCATCAATACCCTGGTGGCGTTTTCCGTCAACCAGAACCAGGACTGGGAGCAATCGGACCCGTCGTGGCGCGAAATGAACGTAGTGGCCGACAAGATCGGCACGGGCGCCTTCGCCGAAGCGCGCGCCTGGGTCGGCAAGCGCTACTATGACCGCCAGGACGTGCACATCACCGATTACTACTTCTGGAATAACAGCGGCCCTGGCGCCGGCCTGGAAAACATCGATCTGGGCGCCGCCAAGCTGGCCTACGCCGTCGTGCGCACGGCCGATGACGGCGACAGCAAGCGCATGGGCCTGTCCCACGACCTGCGCTTCTCCGGCATCAAGGTCAACCCTGACGGCGAACTGACGCTGGGCTTGCAATTCAACCAGAAACGCAACGCGCAAGGCGCGGCCCCCATCGCCAGCGGCCACTTGCTGACCATCATGCATACGCAAGGCAATCTGCTGGGCGGCTTCAACAAGGTGGCATTACAGTATGGCAAAGGCAGCGCCGCCAACACGGGCGGCTTCAACCTGGGCGCCGGCAAGGATGACAAGGTCGTGCGCCTGACGGAACAGATCATGATCCAGCCGAAAGGCGCCTGGTCGGGCATGGGCACCTTCGTCTACGAAGACAAGGAAACGGCCGGCGTCAGCAGCAAGTGGACGTCGATTGGCGCGCGTCCCGTCTACCACTTCACGGATAACTACAGCCTGGCCGTGGAACTGGGCCACGATATCGTCAAGCCGGAAGGCGGCGAGAGCCGCAACCTGACCAAGCTGACCTTCGCGCCGCAACTGTCGGCCGGCAACAGCTTCTGGTCGCGTCCCGTGCTGCGCGCCTTCTACACCTATGCCAAATGGAACAAGGCAGCCCAGTCGGCCGCCGCGGCGGAAACGGCCCTGTCATCGACGGGCGTGTTCGGTGGAAAAACAAACGGCAGCTCCATGGGTTTCCAAGTGGAATCCTGGTGGTAAGAGCATCCAACATTGGCTGATGCCGCAAGGCACCAGCCACTGGCAGCAACATCGCCCGCATTTCGGGGCAGGCAGTACCCGGACCCACCATTTCGCCGCTGCACGCGATGGCCGGCAGCTTCAATGTAGTGATTCAGCAGTATCCTCTTTTAGCGCGGGCGCCCCTGGGTTTGCCCGCGTATTTTTTTGGGCGCTGCCGCCGCTGGTCATCCCCCTGATCATTCCGGCATTTATCAGATAAACTACCCGTCATCGCACCGCATCGCTCCCGACCCACTCTGGATAGACCCCAACTGCTGCATTCATGAACCTCAAAAATCTCGCCAAAACGCTAGGAATATCCGAAACCACCGTCAGCCGCGCCTTGAATGGCTACCCGGAAGTGAGCGAACGTACGCGCGAGCGGGTGCTGGCCGCCGCGCAGGCGGCCGGCTACCGCCCCAATCCCATGGCGCGCAGCCTGGCCGTCGGGCGCACGAATATCGTCGGCATCATCTACCCGCTGATGCCGAACGACCTGGCCGACCCCATGTTCATCGAGATCGTGGGCGGCATGTCGGAAGCGCTGGAAGCGCAGCAGATGGACATGATGATCGCGCCCGCCTCGGCCACCAATGAATTCTACACCTATGAACGCATGGTCAAGGGCCGCCGCATCGATGGCCTGGTCGTCGGGCGCACGAAACCGTTCGACGAACGCATCGCCTACCTGGCGCAGCAGGGCATGCCCTTTGTCGCGCACGGCCGCACGCAGCTGAACCAGCCGCACGCCTGGTTCGACTACGACAACGAGGCGGGCATGCGCCTGGCCGTCGAGCGCCTGGTGCAGCTGGGCCACCAGCGCATCGGCCTGATCAGCGCCACGCCGAACCTGAACTTCGTGCGCCAGCGCGTAGAGAGTTTCCAGCACGCCATGCAGGCGGGCGGCCTCGCCGTCGACCCCGACAACCTGGTCGACAATGCGCACGACCGCCGCGCCGGCTACCAGGCCATGCAGCGCCTGCTGGCCCGCTCGCCCCGCCCTACCGCCGTCATCGTCGACAACCACATGTCGGGCGTGGGTGCCGTGCGCGCCCTGCTCGACGCGGGCATCGCCATCGGCCGCGAGATGTCGCTGATCGTCTGGGGCGTGATGGAAGACTCCCTGGCTGGCCACAACGTCACCACCGTCGTCCAGCCCGACCCGCGCGGCGCCGGCGCGAAGATGATCCACATGCTGCTGGCCCTGATGGACGGCACGCCCGTCACCGACTTGCAGGAACTGTGGCCGTGCGAATTGTTGCCGGGCGAGTCGGCGGGGCCCGTGCCGAACTAGGCGCCCCCCTCCCTTACGCCGCCGGCCGCCTGGCCGGCAGCGCCGCATTGTTGTCCTGAATCACCCTCATAAAAAAATCGTATGTCTGGCGCGTGTATCGCTTTACTTTTCAAAGCGCTTTGAACTATACTCATTTCATACCCAAAGCGCTTTGAATTTTAAAATAAGACGTTCGCCTACCAACCAGCAGCGCTGCCCTGATAGCCAAGGCTACAGGCAACTTTTAAGAAATCATTCATGCCGACCATCCAGAACAATCTCGCCCACCTGCCCGCCGACTGGTGGCGCAGCGCCGTCATCTACCAGGTCTATCCACGCAGCTTCCTCGACAGCAATGGCGACGGCATCGGCGACTTGCCCGGCATTACCTCCAAGCTCGCATACATCGCCGCCCTGGGCGCCGACATCGTCTGGATTTCGCCCTTCTTCACGTCGCCGATGAAAGACTTCGGTTACGACGTAGCCGACTTCTGCGACGTCGATCCCATGTTTGGTACCTTGGCCGATTTCGACCGCCTGGTGGCGCGGGCCCATGAACTGGGCTTGAAAGTGATGATCGACCAGGTGCTGTCGCACTCGTCCGACGTCCACCCGTGGTTCGTGGAAAGCCGCTCCAGCCGCGACAATGCCAAGGCCGACTGGTATGTGTGGGCCGACCAGAAACCGGATGGCACGGCGCCGAATAACTGGCTGTCCGTATTCGGCGGTTCCGCCTGGCAATGGGAGCCGCGCCGCGGCCAGTACTACCTGCACGATTTCCTCGCCAGCCAGCCCGACCTGAATTTCCATAATCCGGCCGTGCAGCAGGCGCAGCTGGACAACCTGCGTTTCTGGCTGGAACGCGGCGTCGATGGCTTCCGTTTCGATTCCTGCAACTTCCCGTATCACGACCAGTTGTTGCGCGACAATCCACCAGCTGCGCAGCGCGATGCGAGCAGCGTGTCAGCCATCAACCCGTATGGCATGCAAGCGCACGTGTATGACAAGACGCAGCCGGAAAATATTGCCTACCTGCAGCGCGTGCGCGCCGTGCTTGACGAATATCAAGCCATTTCCATCGGCGAAGTGGGCGACGACAATGCGCTGGCCACCATGGCTGCCTACACGGGCGCCGACAAGCTGCACATGGCTTACAGTTTCAACTTGCTGACGGCGGAGTTTTCGGCCGCGCACATCCGCACGCAAGTGGAAGAATTTGAGGCGCAAGTGGCCGACGGCTGGGCTTCCTGGTCCGTGGGCAACCACGACAGCGTGCGCGTCATGACGCGCTGGGGCGGCGAGAACCCGTCGCCCTCGCTGGCCAAGGTGGTGCTGGCCGTGCAGGCGGCGCTGAAAGGCACGCCATGCCTATACCAGGGCGACGAGCTGGCCCTGACGGAAGCGGACATTCCTTTCGAAGCCCTGCAAGACCCGTACGGTATCCCGTTCTGGCCCCAGTTCAAGGGCCGCGACGGCTGCCGCACGCCGATGCCGTGGGTAGCTGACGCGCCGCATGGCGGCTTCAGTTCGGCAAAACCCTGGTTGCCCGTGCCGCCCGAACATCTGGCGCGCGCCGTTGACGTCGAAGAAAACGATTCCGCTTCACCATTGCAGTTTGCGCAAGCCATCCTCGCCTGGCGCCGCACCCTGCCGCAATTGCTGCGCGGCGACATCGTCTTCTTCGATGCACCGGAACCCGTGCTGGCCCTGCGCCGCGACTTGCCAGGCCAACCGTCCGTGCTGGCGGCCTTCAACCTGGGTACGCAAGCCGTCACGTTCGCCTGGCCAGACGCGGCCCCAGCGGCCGAGCTGGCCGGTCACGGCTTGCAAGGCAGCAAAGATGGCCAACAGATCAGCTTGCCCTCGCATGGCGGCTGGTTCGGCACCCTGGCGTAAATCGCAGGCTTTGGCGGCCATGCCGCCAATTACAATAACGAGCCCCGCGCATCAGCGGGGCCGAATTGACAGATTGAGGACGACAGACATGGCTGGACTGAAGTTAACAGGCCTGAAGAAGGCATATGGCGACGTGCAAACCCTGCACGGCATCGACCTGGAGATCGCCGATGGCGAATTCATGGTCTTCGTGGGCCCGTCCGGCTGCGGCAAATCCACCTTGCTGCGCAGCATCTGCGGCCTGGAAGAAATCAGCGGCGGCGATTTGTTCATCGGCAAGACGCGCATGAACGACGTGCCGCCCGCCAAGCGCGGCATCGCCATGGTATTCCAGAGCTATGCCCTGTACCCGCACATGAGCGTGGCGCAAAACATGGCGTTTGGCCTCAAGCTAGCCGGGATGAGTAAAGTAGAAATTGCCGACGCCGTGCAGCGCGCCGCGCAAATCCTGCGCATCGAACCTTTGCTGGAACGCAAACCAAAAGACTTGTCGGGCGGCCAGCGCCAGCGCGTGGCCATCGGCCGCGCCATCGTGCGCAAGCCCGACGTTTTCCTGTTCGACGAACCGCTGTCGAATCTCGACGCCTCGCTGCGCGTGCAGATGCGCATCGAACTGGCGAATTTGCATCGCGAATTGCGCTCGACCATGATTTACGTCACGCATGATCAGGTCGAGGCGATGACCCTGGCCGACCGCATCGTCGTGCTCAACGCGGGCCGCATCGAACAAGTGGGCGCACCGCTAGAGCTATACCACCATCCCGCCAACCTGTTCGTGGCCGGTTTCCTCGGTTCGCCCCGCATGAACTTCCTCAAAGGCAAGATCCACAGCTACGCGGACGGCGTGGCCACCATCGTCACGAATGCGGGCGGCTTGCTGCAGGCGGCACTCCAGCAGCCGCTGGCCAGCGGCACCCCCGTCACCGTCGGCGCGCGGCCCGAACACGTACAAGCGTGCGCGCCTGGCGCCACTGCCGCTATCACAGCCAGCGTGCAGGCGGTGGAAAAACTGGGCGACATCAGCTATCTGTATGTGCAGGTACCGGGCGGCGACGAGCCGCTGGTGGTGCGCGCCGATGCCGATACGGACTGGGCCATTGGCCAGAACGTGGCGCTGCAGGTGGCGCCCGCCCGCGTCCACGTGTTCGACGAGCACGGCCAGACCCGTACCTGACACCCGGCTTTAAGGGGTCAGGCGCTACAGGCGCCGCCTGGCCCGGTTGCATCGTTTCAGCCTTGATACTTCACATAAAAGAGACACTGGAGATTGACATGTCCTTCACACACCCGAAACGCAGCTTCATCAAAACCACCCTGATCGCCGCCGCCCTGGCCGGCATCGGCAACCTGGCCGCCGTCAGCATGGCAAACGCGGCCGAAGCAGGCACCCTCTTGATCTGGATCAATGGCGACAAGGGCTACAAGGGCCTGGCCAAGGTCGGCGAGGAATTCACCAAAAAGACGGGCATCAAGGTCGTCGTCGAACACCCGGAAGATGCACCGAACAAATTCCAGCAGGCAGCGGCCGCCGGCAAGGGCCCGGATATCTGGATCTGGCCGCATGACCGCATCGGCGGCTGGATTGACGCCGGCTTGCTGCAACCAGTAACGCCAAGCAAGGAAGCGCGCGCCGCCATCCTGCCGCTGGCCTGGAACGCCTTCACCGTGGGCGGCAAGACCTGGGGCTACCCGATCTCCATCGAAGCCGTGGCCCTCGTCTACAACAAGGATCTGGTGCCGAATCCGCCAAAAACCTTCGAAGAAATCGCTGCGCTGGACAAAAAACTCTCGGCGCAAGGCAAGAAAGCCATCCTGTGGGATTACACGAATACCTATTTCACCTGGCCTTTGCTGGGCGCGGGCGGCGGATTCCCGTTTGAAGTCAAGGCTGATGGGCGCTACGATGCGGCCAAGACGGGCGTCAACAATGCCGGTTCGCAAGCTGGCGTGAATGCGCTGATGACCCTGATCAACAGCGGCGCCATGCCAAAGGGCGCGGGCTACGCGGAAATGGAAGCGGGCTTCAACCAGGGCAAGATCGCCATGATGATCAACGGCCCATGGTCGTGGGACAACGCGCGCAAATCGAAGATCAATTACGGTGTGGCAACGATTCCTACCGTGGCAGGCAAGACGGCCACGCCATTCGTGGGCGTGCTGGGCGCGATGATTTCGAAAGCCAGCCCGAACAAGGACCTGGCCACGGAATTCCTGGAAAACCAGATGCTGCAGATCAATGGCCTGAAAACCATCAACGCCGACGTCCCGCTGGGCACGCCAGCGAATAAAGTGCTGTTCGCGGAATTGAAAACCAATCCGAACATCCAGGCGACGATGGAAAGCGCGCAAGCGGGCCGCCCGATGCCGAACAACCCGGAAATGGGCCGCTTCTGGTCATCGATGCAATCGGCGCTGGAAAACATCACGCAAGGCCGCCAGACGACCAAGGATGGCCTGGACGCGGCGGCGAAGCGGATTACGACGGCGAATTGATAAATAAGGCCTGAACCCCAAGCGACATCTGGGGTCGGACCCTGAGGGTCCGACCCCAGCCTTTCAAAGGGTTTGGCAGCAACCACGCCAACGCCTCGTCAGCACCATCCTTACAGCGCTTCATTTTCACAGGTATCCCATCGTGCGCAAGTTTATCGGCCCTACGGTATTGACCATCAGCATGGCGCTGGGTCTGTATCTGCTCTTCATGTTGTACATTTCCGGCCAGACCATGCTGGCCGCCGTTTTCCTCGGCTTGCTGACCTTGACGACGTTTGTCTTCACGTCGCCGCGCGCCTATGCCTACCGTTATCTGTTTCCCGGCATCACGGCGGTCATCGTCTTCGTGCTGCTGCCGATGGTGTACACGGTGTCGATCGGCTTTACCAATTTCAGTTCGCGCAACCTGCTTACCTACGAGCGGGCCACGCAATATTTGCTGGACGAGACGCAGCGCGTGGAAAGCACGGGCTACGCGCTGACCGTGCATCCCGACAACAAGGAATACCGCTTGCGCCTGGAAAGCCCGGACACGGGCGAAGTGCTGCTGACGCAGCCGCTGGCCCTGAAGCGCGCCGTGCCCCTGAACGTGGAAGTGGCGCCGATCGATCCCGTGCAGGCACCCGTGCTGGCAGCGCCGCTGTCCATCAAGGACATCATCACCCTGCAAAAGGATTTGAAGCTGCTCACCCTGGTCATGCCGAACAAAATCGAACTGCGCATGGTGGGCTTGCGCGAATTCGGCCCCGTCGCGCATGTCTACAAGCAATTGCCCGACCAAACCCTGAAGAAAATCGCCACGGGCGAACTGGTCAAACCGAACTTCAAGACGGGCTTTTATGAAATGCCGGACGGCACGAAACTGGAGCCGGGTTTCAAGGTGAACGTGGGCTTCGCCAACTTCGTCAAGATTTTCTCCGATGAAGCGTTCCGCGGCCCCTTCCTGCGCATTTTCGTCTGGACCATCGTCTTCGCCCTGATCAGCGTAGCCACCACGACGGGCCTGGGCATGGTGCTGGCCGTACTCTTGAACTGGGATGCGCTGCGCTTCCGCGGCCTGTACCGTACCCTGCTGTTCCTGCCATACGCCGTGCCGGGCTTTATTTCCATCCTGGTCTTCAAAGGTTTATTTAACAACAACTTCGGCGAAATCAACCTGGTGCTCGATGCCTTGTTCGGCATCAAGCCCGCCTGGTTCTCGGACACCACCCTGGCCAAGGCCATGATCCTGATCGTCAACACCTGGCTCGGCTACCCCTATATGATGGTGGTGTGCATGGGATTGATCAAGGCGATCCCGTCGGACCTGTACGAAGCCTCGGCCCTGGCCGGCGCGGGACCGCTGACGAATTTCTTCAAGATCACCCTGCCGTTGATCATCAAGCCGCTCACGCCCTTGATGGTGGCCAGCCTGGGTTTCAATTTCAATAATTTCGTGCTGATCAGTTTGCTGACGGGCGGGCGTCCCGATTTCCTCGACACAACCTTACCGGCCGGCACGACGGACTTGCTCGTGTCCTACACCTACCGCATCGCGTTCGAGGATTCGGGCCAGAACTTTGGCCTGGCCGCCGCCATCTCGACCCTGATCTTCTTCCTCGTGGCCGCGATTTCGCTGGTCAACATGCGCCTGACGCGCATGAACAAAGCATAAAGGACAGACCATGGCTATCGTTGTCGACCGTTCCAACCGCTGGCGCATCCTGGCGGCCCACGTCGCCGTGATCGCGCTGATCGCGCTGGTGATGTTCCCCTTCCTGATGATTTTGTCGATCTCATTGCGGCCCGGCAACTTCGCCTCGGGCAGTTTGATACCACCCGAAATCAGCTTCGAACATTGGCGATTGGCGCTGGGCATGTCTTACCAGGCGCCCAACGGCACGCTGGTCGAACCGGACTTCCCCGTGCTGCTGTGGCTGTGGAATTCCATCAAGGTGGCCAGCATGAGCGCCACCGTCACCGTGCTGCTGTCGACCACTTGCGCGTATGCGTTCGCGCGCATGCAGTTCCGCTTCAAGTCGCAAACCCTGTCCGCGCTGATGCTGCTGCAGATGTTCCCCGCAGTGCTGGCCCTGGTGGCCATCTACGCCATCTTCGATGTGCTGGGCAACTACGTGCCGTGGCTGGGCATCGACCACCACGGCAGCCTGGTGCTGGCTTACACGGGCGGCATCGCCCTGCATATCTGGACCATCAAGGGCTACTATCAAACCATCCCCATCGAAATCGAGGAAGCGGCCAAGGTCGACGGCGCCACCCAATGGCAGGCGTTTATCTACGTGCTGCTGCCGATGACGGTACCCATCCTGATGGTGGTGTTTTTGTTGTCCTTCATCGGCGCCATCATCGAATACCCGATCGCCTCCGTGCTGCTGCATGAACAGAACAACCTGACCCTGGCCGTCGGCTCGAAGCTGTTCCTGTACGAGCAAAAATACCTGTGGGGCGACTTCGCCGCGGCAGCCATCTTGTCCGGCTTGCCCATCACGGCCGTGTTCCTGCTGGCACAAAAATGGATGATCTCCGGCCTGACGGCTGGCGGCGTGAAGGGCTGACATGAAGACCGTGCTGACCGCCCTCGCCGCTTTGCTCTTCTGCGCACCGGCGCAGGCGGGCAGTTTCGCGGACAACCCCATCGTCTACTTTGCCGTGACAGATCGCTACGCCAACGGCAATCCCGGCAACGACCACAGTTATGGCCGTGCCGCCGACCCGCAAGGCGACGATGTGGGCAGCTTTCACGGCGGCGACATCGCCGGCATCACGCAGCAGCTGAAAGCCGGCTATTTTCAAGACCTGGGCGTCAACGCCCTGTGGATCACGGCGCCCTACGAGCAGATCCACGGCTGGGTGGTGGGCGGCAAGCAGCAATTCCAGCACTATGCCTACCACGGCTACTGGGCGCTCGACTACACCACCATGGACGCCAACATGGGCACGCGCGAAGAATTGCGCGAGATGATCAACACTGCCCACGCGCAAGGCATCCGCGTGCTGTTCGACGTGGTGCTGAACCATCCCGGCTACGCGGACTTGCGCACCCTGGCACAGTACAAGGTGCCCGTGCTGTGGCCCGGCCATGAAAAGGCGGTGCTGCGCGACTATCACAGCTTCATCGACTATAACAACTTCGAATTCAGGCAGTGGTGGGGCCCGGACTGGGTACGCGCCGGCTTGCCCGGCTACACGGATGGCGGCAAGGACGATTTCACCATGCAGCTGGCGTATCTGCCCGACTTCCGCACGGAAAGCGGCAAGGCCGTGGGCTTGCCGCCTATCCTGCAGCGCAAGGCCGACACACGCGCCGTCGCCCTGCCCGACACCAGCGTGCGCGCTTACCTGGTCCACTGGCTGGCCGACTGGGTGCGCGAATTCGGCGTTGACGGTTTCAGGGCCGACACCGTCAAGCACGTGGAGCCGGCCAGCTGGCTGGCCCTGCGCGCGGCCGCCACCGATGCCCTCGATGATTGGAAGGCGCGCCACCCGCAGCAGAAAATCGACGACGCGCCATTCTGGATGACGGGCGAAGCGTGGGGCCATGGCCCCGAGCGCAGCAGCTGGCATGACGCGGGCTTCGACTCGATGATCAATTTCGACTTCCAAAGCCGCGCTGGCGGCGACTGGAAAAGCATCGACGGCGTGTACCGCCAATACGCGGGCTTGCTGGGCAAGCGCATTGGCAATGAACCCCGCTACGACATCCTGTCGTACATCTCCTCGCACGACACCAGCCTGTTCCCCCGCGACCGGCTGAAACATGGCTTGTCCGCCCTGCTGCTGGCGCCCGGTGGCGTGCAGCTGTTTTATGGCGATGAAAGCGCGCGCCAGCCTGGCGCCGCGCCCATCGGCGACGAACAGCAAGCCACCCGCTCCGACATGAACTGGACAACCATGGATGCGGCCATGCTGGCGCATGCGCGCAAGCTGGGCCAGTTCCGTTTGCGCCACCCTGCCCTGGCGCGCGGCGAACATCGATTGATCGACGAAAAACCGTACGCTTTCGCCCGCGTGATGGATGGCGACGCCGTCATCGCCGTGCCCGAAGCAAAGGGCGCGTTCACCCTGAAGGTGCACGGCGTGTTCGCCGACGGCGCCCTGCTGCGCGACGCGTATACGCATCAAACATACTTAGTCAAAGATGGCGCCGTTGCCGTGAACGCGGCCGGCACCGTCCTGCTGGAGAAAGCGGCACCATGAGCACCTATGACATTTTAGTGGTCGGCGGCGCCGGCATCGACACAATAGTGCGTGTCCCTTCCCTGCAATTGCCGGTGGCCGATTCCGTGCACGTGCCGCCCATCCACGATTACGTGGCGCACACGGGCAATGGCGTGGCGCTGGGCTGCCACGCACTGGGCCTGCGCTGCAAGTTCATCGACTTCATCGGCGACGATGCGCAAGGCGCGGCCATCCTGCAGCGCTATAAGGATGCAAAACTCGACTTTTCACATCTCGTCGAACCTTCGGGCACGCGGCGCAGCGTCAACCTGGTCGACCCGCAAGGGCGCAGGCTGTCGTTGTACGACGGCCGCCATCCGGAAGACGTGCGCATGCCGCCCAACTTCTACCTGCCCTACCTGGGACCGGCCCGCCACGCGCACTTTTCCATCATGGGCTGGGTGGCCGAGCTGTTCGACGATGCGCAAGTGTGCGGCACCACGGTGTCGACCGATTTGCACGACTGGGATGGCGTCAACCCGCACCACAAGGTGTTCGCGCTGCGCGCCGACCTGGTCTTCCTCAGCACGGCCGCGCTGGGCGAGCGCATGGAATCCGTCATGCGCGCGATTGTCGCGGAGGGACGCGCACAGGCGGTGATCGCCATGGCTGGCGCGCAGGGTGCGTATGTGCTGGAACGGGGCAGCGTGTCCGTGCGCCACACTCCGGCGGCGCGATTGGAGCTGCCCGTGGTGGACACGAATGGGGCGGGCGACTCGTTTGTGGCCGCCTTCCTGCACGCCTGGCTGGGCGATGCAAGCCTGGACACTGCCATGCGCCGTGGCGCCATCGCCGGCGCGTTTGCCTGCGCGCAGAACGGCACGCATGAACGGTTTATCGGGTTGGCAGAGCTGCATGACTTATATCAAGACAGTACTAGCTTATAGCTTAATATTCTATCAAGCGTAGCATCGAGCTAAGGGGCGCATGGCACAATGGCTGCGGATTTGACCCCGCATACCATCGACACCGGAGACCACATGAGAATCGAAACCCTGGCCGTACACGCCGGCTACACCCCCGACCCAACCACCAAGGCGGCCGCCGTCCCCATTTACCAGACGGTGGCCTACGCCTTCGACAATGCCCAGCATGGCGCCGACCTGTTCGACCTGAAGGTCGCCGGTAATATCTACACGCGCATCATGAATCCCACGCAGGACGTGCTGGAAAAGAGAGTCGCGGCACTGGAAGGCGGCGTGGCTGCGCTGGCCGTGGCGTCGGGCATGGCGGCCATTACCTACGCGATCCAGACCATCACCGAAGCGGGCGACAATTTCATCTCCGCCAGCCAGCTGTATGGCGGCACCTACAACCTGTTTGCCCACACCCTGCCGCAGATCGGCATCGAAGTGCGCTTCGCCGATGCGCGCCAGCCCGAGACCTTCGCCGCCCTGATCGACGCGCGCACCAAAGCCATCTTTTGCGAATCGATCGGCAACCCGCTGGGCAATGTCACCGATGTGGCAAAACTGGCCGAGATCGCGCATGCGCACGGCATCCCGCTGATCGTCGATAACACGGTACCGAGCCCCTATTTGTTCCGCCCCATCGAGCACGGCGCCGACATCGTCGTCCATTCGCTGACCAAATACCTGGGCGGCCACGGCACCACCGTGGGCGGCGCCATCGTCGACAGCGGCAAATTCCCCTGGGCCGAACACAAGGAACGCTTCAAGCGCCTGAACGAACCGGACGTGTCGTATCACGGCGTCGTCTACACGGAAGCCTTCGGCCCCGCCGCCTTCATCGGCCGCGCGCGCGTCGTCCCGCTGCGTAATATGGGTGCGGCCATCTCGCCGCTATCCGCCTTCCAGCTGATCCAGGGCATCGAGACGCTGGCCCTGCGCATGGACCGCATCTGCGACAATACCCTGGCCCTGGCCAAACACCTGAAACAGCATCCAAAAGTCGCGTGGGTCAATTACGCGGGCCTGGAAGACCACCCGGACCACGCGCTGGTGAAAAAATACATGCACGGCCGCGCCTCGGGCATCCTGTCCTTCGGCCTGAAACTGGCCGCCGGCGAGGATCCGCGCGCGGCCGGTGCCCGCGTGCTCGACGCCCTGCAGCTGTTCACGCGCCTGGTCAACATCGGCGACGCCAAGTCACTGGCCACACACCCGGCCTCCACCACGCACCGCCAGCTCAATGCCGAGGAACTGGCCAAGGCAGGCGTGTCCGAAGACATGCTGCGCCTGTCCGTGGGCATCGAGCATATCGACGACTTGCGCGAAGATCTGGAGCAGGCCTTGAACGCGGCGTAAGCCCTACTTCACGCGGCCAGCGGGGGATTTCATGGCGTAATGCGCAACATGAACTCCCCGCCACCATCGCCGGAACAGACTGCGTCCGGCATGTTCCGCGCCGAATATACGCGGCGCATGAATGCCGTGCACGTGGACGCGCATGACGCGCGAATGGCTGCCGACCAGCGGCCTGCAATGGGACAAGCGCCCGTGCTTCGAACGCTTTTCAGCCGCCACGGCGCTGAACCCGGCCACCGGCGAATTCTCTTGCGAGATCGGCATTCCCGTGCGGCCGCTGTAATGCTCATGTCGGATTACGCTCCGCCAACAACTGCGCCACCTGCCCGAGCCTCTCGTCCACCGCACCTGAGACGTTGAAAAATGCGATTCCCCGCCGCGCCAGCTCCGTTTGATACCACGCATGCTGGCGCGCGCGGAAATCCTCGTCGCGGCGCGTGCCGTCCTGGATGAAGGGGAAATCGGGGGTGCATAGCAGCACCAGGTCGTAGCGATGTTCGGCCAGCTGCGCCAGTTCCTGCTCGGCCCTGCCGAACATCTCGAGGCAGTAAAAATACGTCGTCATGGGCGAGGTATCGCAAAACAGCCAGCGCCGCGCAGCCAATAGCGCCTGCGCTTCACGGCGCAGCTGTTCCCGGCCGATCTTCAGCAAATCATCATAAGCCAGCACGCCATCCTGGCTTTCCCACAGCTCGCGGCCATATTCGGCCACCCAGGCCGTCTCGAAACGCCGCGCCAGCGCCTGCGTCAAGGTCGTCTTGCCGCTCGATTCGCCACCGAGCACGCACACGCGCATGACGAAATCGGCGCGCACGATGGGTGACAGGAAGGCGCTGTGCGCATGCGGGTCTTGCCGCGCCAGGGTGCCAGACACGGGCACCACAGTTCTCGCCTGGTCCACGCTCACGTGCGCCACCGGCCCGCTTGCAAAATGGCGTTCCAGTACCCGCGCAAAACCGGGGCCATAGTCTTCGCTGGTGAATACGGCATCGACGGGCAGCGCCAGCACCGTCCAGCACAGCCAGCCCATGAAGTGGCGGTGCTCGTCGCCATCGGCGTCGTTGTGCGGCAGCGCGCGCGCCGGCATGCCGCGCGCACCGCACAGGGTGGCCAGGCGGGCATCGTCCAGCACGACGATTTGCGCCTGCGGGAACAGCGCGCGCAACCAGCGTTCCCGGCGCGCCGGCTCGTAACCGGGAAATTCAGGCTTGGTGTAGCTGACCACCAGCAGTTCTTCGCAAGCGTCTTGCGCACGCTTGATCAACAGTTCGTGGCCCTGGTGCAGCGGGCAAAATTTGCCGACCACGAGGCCGCGTTTATAAAGGTTCATGCCACTGCTTCCTGCAAATCCGAGGTGTATTGAATGATCTTGTCTTCCGCCAGCAAAGTCTCGACCGTGATGGCGCCGAAAAATGGCGCGAGCAAGGCACGCGCCCGGTCCGCCTGCGGCATGGCGCCCGGCGCCAGGCGCAGCGCGATGGCGCCATCGCCATGCTGGTGCAGGCCGAACAGGGCGATGGCCAGCGGCTTCAAGGCATGCGTGATGTCGATATTGTTGATCCATTCGCCCTTGATCGTCCTGTAACGCAAGGGGCTGCGGCCGGCCAGTCCCACCAGCAAGGGGCCGTGCGGGCCATGCGCGAGCGAGGCATAATCACCGGTGCGGTAGCGCACCAGCGGCAGGCAAAAGTTAAAACCGCCCGTCACCGTGATTTCGCCGCGCGCGCCATCGGCCACGGGCTGGCCCGCACTATCGAGGATTTCCACGTACAAGCGGTGCTGCAGCAGCACGTGGCCACCCGCCTGTTCGTCGTAGACGGCGACCGGTCCCACTTCATTGAGCGAATAGATGTCGAGCACGGGACAGCCGAAGCGTTGTTCCAGGCGCGCGCGCATGCCGGGCAAGAGCATCATCGAGACGGACAGCAGCGCGGCCGGCTTGTGCGTCATGGGCAGGGTCAGGAGTTCGGCAAACGAGATGGGGTCGCCCGCGATCAGCTCGGGCGCCATGGCGTCCAGATAGCGCGCGCGGTCGTCCGGGTCGCGCCAGTCGTCCACGTGCAGATTGATCTTCGCCAGGCCCGATTCGTGCATCGTCGGCGTAACGGAGACATAGGTGAAGCAGCGGCGCTGGTGCCCCAGCAGCATCACCCCCACCTGCCCCATGCCATGGCGCAGGGTGACGCCGAAGCGGCGCAGCGCGCGCTTGTGGAAGGCCAGGTAGCGCCCCGCCACCAGCGGGTGCGAAGCGATCAGCAGCGGGTGGCCCGTGGTGCCCGTCGTCTGGAAATTGATCATGCGCGCCAGGTCCGCATCGTCGGGTACGAAGGCGGCGATGTCGTGCGCCAGCTCGGCGCGGCTGATGGGTGCCACGTCCGCAAGGCGGGCGGGGGGCGAACCGCAGGCGCGGTAATGCGGCACCGTGGCGTAGACCGTTTTGAGAAAATCCGCCAGCCAGGGCGGCGGCGCGGCATCGCTCCAAGCGACTACCGCCTGCATGACTTCCTGCTCGTAGGCGCGCAAGGCTTCCACTTCGGCGCTGAGAAGCTTGTTGCCGCTGCGGTTGCGGTAGACGGGCGCCGCAGGATGGCTGCGCAGTTTTTCCAGCATGCGCACGCCCGCCGGCGTCAGGGTGGGACAGTAGTCGCGGTCCGATTCCCAGGCGCCGCCAGGCAGATTGAGGTCAGATTTGCCAGCGAGCGTCATTCGCGCGACCACTTATCGGCCGATTCCTCTGCCGCCTTTTTCGCCAGCGCCTCGCGAATTTCCCGCGCGCGCTGTTCGGCCAGCCGGCTCGCTTCGAGCAGGCGGCGGCGCTCCGTGCCGCTGATGGCCGACAACCTGTCCGTGGCCTGCGCCACGCTTTCGTCGCGGGGACGAAAACCCAGGCGCGCCAGCACGATGCGCGCCAGTTCCTCGCGCCGCTCGGGGTCTTGCGTGAACTGGTGGGCGGGCGTGGCGGCGGCCAGTTCGCGCGCCGCCTCGCCCAATACCTGCAGCAAGGCGGGCTGCGGCAATTGCTGGCCGATCAACCAGTCGTCGGCCAGCAGCCAGCACAGGATCATGGCCAGCGCCAGCCGGTTGCGGTCCGCCTTCACTTGCGCGCCGATAAAACCCTGCAGTGACGCGGCGGGGGCTCGCGCGCCATGCAGCAGCAGGATGTCGTTGACCAACGCGGCAACCGCCACGGCCTGCGCATTGGCGACGCCGGCGATGCGCGGCTCGGCGAGGAATTCGACGGGCGTGTCGGCCAGGCGGTGGGTTAAGGCTTCAAGGTGGGGACCAGAGATATTCATGGGCCTCTTCTTATACAGTGATGTGCAAATTTAGCCCCAAAAGCAAAGGCTGGGGTCAGACCCGGCGGGTCTGGCCCCGGATTTAAACATAGTGGCGCCGGCTGAACGCCCGCGCAAATTCCAGCAAGTCCTCGTAGCGCTCGACGGCGTGGATATCCCAGCCCTGTTCGCGGCGCGCGCGCTTTAAATCATCATAGGTTTGCTGCAGCCACTTGTGGCTGGCCGCGCCATCCCAGTCGCGTGCCAGGTTCAGGGCCATGGTGCCGCCCGCACCGCCCTGGGCCAGCGCCTTGGCCGAAATATCCCAGCCGCTGTTGCCCAGTTCATCCTTGTCGAACATGGTGGTGATGCCATCGTCGGAAATCATCAGGATGTGCGCAGGCCGTTCGCGCCTGGCCGCATAGGTCTGGCGCAGGCGGTGGATGGGGAAACAGGTGCCGCCGCCAAAAAATTCCGTCAGCACGCCCAGGATCATGTCTTCATCGCGCATGAAACCTGGCGTCTGCATCACTTCGTTCTTGCCGCTCCACAGGGTCACCTGCACTTTCGCGCCGGCGCGCAGGGCGGACAAGGCGATCACGGCGCCAGCCAGTGTCAAAAACGAGGTGTGCGCCTGCGGGTTTGGCATGGAGCCGGAACTGTCCACGTACATGTCCAGGTCGACGGGCACGGCGTCGGTGGCGCGCGCCGGTTCGCGGCCAACCACGCGGCGCACGGTAGTCACGCCCGGCACGGGGCGCGGCGACTGCATCACGGATTGCAGCCAGTCGATGTCTTCCAGCGGGTCGCCGATTTCCCAAGCTTCCAGCCCTTCCATCTGCGGCTCCTGCGATTCGGGCGCGGGGCGGCTGGGGAACGCCACCAGGTGCGGCAAGGCCCGCTCGCGGTAATAACGGATGGCGATTTCATGGTCGCTCAAGTCCACGCCCGAGGCCTTTAAAATGTCGCCCAGCTCGAATGGTTCGCGCAATTGGCCGCCACCCGGCCGGGCCGGCGCCTCGGCTTGCGGCTCCTCGCCCTCAAGACCGGAGATGCGTTTGTCGTGCACGGGATGGATGGCGCCGTCCGCCTCGTCATCTTCGATCTGCTGCGCGCCATACGTCTGGCAGCCACGGGCGGCGTCGCGCGTATCGAGCAGGTAGCGGCTCGGGCTCAATGCATCCGTATCCTCGACCAGGTAAGGCAGCAGCAAGGTGGCGAAGCGGCCCGCCGCCAGCATCCAGTCGTTCGCGTAGACGCGGATCAGGCGCGCACCCAGCCAGGCATCCGTGTCCAGACGCTCGTCGGCCTGGCCGCCCCCCAGCTCGCCCTTGTCCAGTTGCCACAGGTTTTCATAGATACGCATGTACAAGGTCCATACGCCACCGCTTTTAGCGTCAGCTTGCGCCGTGCATCCCTGTTGCAGCTTGCGGTAAATGTCGGCCATGCGCAGATTCGCCTGGCGCTGCAAGCGGTCGTTGATGAACAGGTCCGTGTACAGGTTGGCCACCATGGGCGCGTGCTGTTCCAAAGTGGGCAAGGCGCGGCGCATGCGCGCCAGCAGGCGGAACTGGTCGCTGGCGCTGCCCGGCGCGAGGATGTGGTGGCCGATTTCATGGGCGAGCACTTCCAGCGCATAGTCGTCCAGACCCAGCTCCGTCACCAGCGGCAAGTCCACCACGACGCTCTGGTCCAGCAAACGGATCATGGCGAAGCTGCCGGACAAACCGTGCTTGCTGGCCTCGACGTGGCTGGCGCACAGGCTCGGGTCGCGCAAGCGCGTAAATTTGCTCCACACGGCCAGGGCCTCGGGCCAGGCGGCGCGCCAGCTGTCGATCAGCGCGGTGTCGGCGGTCTCGGTCTTTTTCATGCGAGCGGCAGCAGGCGGATCGCGTGCGTCCACGGTGACGTAATGGCCAGCGTATGCGCATTGGCGGCGATGGCGATGTCGCCGGCCGGCAGGTCGAGCGCGATGCGGCGCGCGCCGATATGCAGGGTCGCCCCATCGAGGTGCACGGACGACGGCAGCTCGTTTGGCGCCTGCTCGAACTCCTGCGCCGTGGCGCTGTGCAGCACGGCGCCATAGGCGTCGGCCACCAGCAGGTAGTGGCGCTCGGCGCTGCGCACGACAAATCCGTCCTTTGTCGCGCGTACTTGCGGCGGCGCGCCGAAATCGCCACCGAGGCCACTGAAGCTGCCGAACTCCCTGCCATCGGCATTGCCGCGCCAGGGATTGCCCAGCAACTGCGCATGCACCTGCGGCCATTGCGCGCCCGGCTCGCCAAAGGCGGCCAGCGCCAGCGCTTGCGGCAAAGTGTCGGCGGCAGCCAGCGCGCCCTGGCGGAAATGCGCGACGCCGGCGCGCCAGGCCAGCACCTGGCCCACGGCGCGCAGCTGCGCCACCGTGGCGATCTGCGCTGCCAGGGCAGCCAGCTCACGCTGCCACTGCGCGGGACGCACGCCCACCACGGAGGCTATGTGGATGGCGGCGTTGCTGAGCATGCCCAGCACCTCGACAGGCGCGGTGGCCAGCAGAGGGGGAAACTGCGGTGCCAGTTCGCGCCAGACGGTGTTAAGGAAGGGATTTTTCGCCGCCGGCCCCGCCAAGCCGTGGCCCACCAGCTCCAGGGCCATGTCGTAGGCGGCCAAGGTGACGCCGCCCGCGCGCTCAGGCGCAGCGTCGGCCACGGCCACTACCAGCGGATCGACGCCATCGTGCAGGAAAGCCCCGAAGGCGGCCATGTCGAGCGATGGAAAACGCCGGCGCGCTTCCGCAGCGCGGCCGTTGAACTGGGCGCGGCCGGTGGCAAGTATCGCCGCAAAGGCAGGAGAGATCATCGCCGCTCCTCAATCGCTGTGCGAAAAGTGCAGCAGATAGCGTTCATCCCCCAGTTCGAACGCGATCTCGTCCCAGTGGATCGCGTACCAGAACCCGGAAGGCGGTGTCATCGTCACTGCGTGCAGGGAAAAACCGCCCAGCGCGTCGTCGAGCGACGCCAGGAAGGTGGCCACCAGCTGCGTGCGAAAGCGCCCGGGTGGCGCCGCCTGCATGTGCTGCGACGAGAAAAACCAGCGCTGGCACACCTGCTCCAGGTGCGCGCGCCCGCACGGCGCCGCATTGACCTGCCACAAGGCTGCCGGCAAGTCGCGTGCCGGTACGATGACGTGCAAGGCATAATCTTCCACGCGCAAGCCCAGCGCCGTGGTCAAATTGGGCGCAGCGGGCAGGCGCTGCAACTCGTAGCTGGCGCACAGGTCGCTGGCTTCACTGTTCAGTAGAGCCAGCGCTTCCAGGAAGCCTTGACAATGCAGGACGCTCATTGCGAACGCAGCCAACTGCGGTAATTCGTATAGCGCTGATGCAGGTACTTGAGCTTGAGCAGGTCGTCGTACAGGGGGCCGTACAGCTTGCGCCCTTTGGTGCGTTCGCCGATCAGCTTTTCGATGCGGTTCAGGCGCGCCAGGGTTTCGCGCTCGCTGACGCCATCGAGGCCCAGGTCGAATTCGGCGGACAGCACGCCGACAGGATCGTCGCGGTCCAGGTCCAGGCGGTTGAATTCATCGTTCGACAAATCGAACAAACGGCGCAGCCAGCCCAGTCTGTCGCTGCGGTAGGCGGCGTTTTCCGGCAGCGCGAAAAAGGGTGCATCCGGGTCCGGCTGCAGCTTGTTATGCAGGACGAACGGCAGCACCTGGCGCAAGTCTTCCAGCGCCACCTCGCCATTGCCGCGGAAATAGGCCATGGCCTTGGCGTAGATCATGAGCGCCATCAGGGTGCGCACGGAAATGCCGTTGAGGGTCTGGCAGCCCAGGTCCTTCAGGCGGTCGCGCCCATTGTCGGCCGCCTGCGCGGCGCCCCGGTCGGCGCCAGCCAGGCGGGCCGTATCCTTGGTCATGTATTCGAACTGGCCGCCGGCCGTCTCGAACAGCTCGAACTGGCTGGCGAAAAATTCCAGGCGGCGGCGCACGGCGTCCGGTATGCCCACCTGGCGGATCGCTTCGCCTATTTGATCCACTTCGCCTTCCGTGAAGATGATCTCGGGCGGCACCAGCTCTTCGGGCCGCACGTTTTCTTCCACGCGCAGCAGCAACTCGTTCAGGAAACGCGGATTGAACGCCAGCGCCTGTACCGTCACGTCGACCCGGTCGCGCAGCGCTTCGATCACCTGATAGGTGCCGCCGCCCTGGTCGTCGTTGGCCGTCAGATACCAGGCCGCTTCCGGGCATTCGTAAATATGGTTCAGCACTTCCGCGTAATTGTCGCCCATGACGGTGAGCAGCGCGCTTTGCGTACGCGTGGGGATGCGGTTGTATTCATCGACGATTTTCACGCGCATGCCCAGCCAGGCGCGCCAGGCGATGCGGATATCGTCCATGCTTTGCGCGTTCACCAGATCAAACGGCAGCGGATTGCCCAGCAAATCTGCCACCGTCATCTGCGGGTGGCCATGCTGCATGGCGCGCTTGACTTCCTTGACGGTGGAACCGGCCAGCACGCCCATCAGCAAGGCGCTGGCCGTCTTGCCCCGCCCCGGCCCGCCGACGAACAGGCATTTGCGGCGCGTGGCAAAGGTCAGCAGGGGCAGCAAAATAAAACTCGAATAGCTTTGCGCCGACGGCAAATTCAGGGTGCGCCGGCTGTCGCCCACGGAATACGTCTGCGACGGCCCATCGTTGTACTCGATATCGTAATGGGGACTGATGATGGCGTGATTGACGATCCAGAAATACGCCTGGCGCAGCTTTTCATCGAAGGGCCGAGCTTGCGCCTCGCCTTCTGCTCCCAGCGCGATGGGTCCCTGATACAGGTCCGCCACGTCGAACTGCCGCGCGGCGGGTGCCGCCTTGGGTTTGGTGGGGGCTTGCGAAAGACGCTGGAACAAATTAAAGGCTGACATGATGGACAGGCAACGTGGCGGAAACGAAATTATTACATATCGGCCCCATTACGCCTTGTTCAAATCAACAACGCTTTCATCCATCCTGCGCCAGCGCCACCAGCCCAGCGCCACGCAGGCCACCAGCAAGCACAGCAAGCCCGCCACTTCATGGCGGATTTCATACAGCGAGGCGCCCATCTGGTTGAGCGCGACAAAGCCCTGGATGCCGGCCGTGGATGGCAGCAGCCAGCGCAGCCATTGCAGCACGACGGGCATGGATGAGACGGGCCAGGTCAGGCCCGCCAGGAACAGCACCGGCATCGAGGTGGCGATCATCAGCTGCGTGCCCCGTTCGCGCGTGCGGAACAGCATGCCCAGCAGCATGCCGAAGGCCGCTTCCGCCAGAGAGAACAGCACGAGCAGCAAGAGCATGCCGCCAAAGTTGCCGCCACGGGGGTAATCCTGGAACCAGAAGACGAAACCGAAGAAATAGCAGCAGTTGAGGAACGCCACGCAGGCAAACGCCAGCAGCATGCCCATATACCCACCCGCCGTGCGCTTGCCCGCCAGGGGAAAACTCTTGCGCTGATACCAAGTACCGAACAGCATGGTCATGCCGATCAGCAAGGTCTGCTGTACGATCAACGTCGCCACGCCGGGCACGACATACGCGCCATAGCCTTCCTTGACGTTAAACAGGGGCACGGCGGTTAAGACGATGGGCGAGCGCTGCTGGTTTGCCTGGACGCTGGACGGCGTGCCGGCGCCCAAACGCTTGAGTTCAATACCAGCCGACACCGTACCCACCACTTCAGCCAGGCCATTCAAGGCCACCTTATTCAGCATCAAATACAAGCCATTGCCCGCCACCTGCGCATGGGCGGCGCGGCCGGCCAGCACGTCCGTCTGCAAGCCCTCGGGCAGGATCAATACGCCCATGACCTTGTCGCGCCACAGCAAATCTTGCGCGATGGGCAAGTCCGGCGTGACGGCGATCACCTGCAAGGAGGGATGGGCCATGGCGAAGCGCGTCAGCTGGCGCGACATGGCGCTGCGGTCCTGGTCGACGACCGCCACGGGCACGCGCTGGACGATTTCCGTCGAGTACGGCAAAGGATAAAAGAACGAATAAATGATGCCGCCGATGAACAGCAAGGTCAGCGCGCCCTTGTCCGTCAGCATGGCGCGCCAGGTGGCGAGAAAGGATTGCCACATCATGCGCGCCCCCAGGCCGCAGGCGCATTCGCGCGGCGCGCCAGCAGGAAGACGCCCACGGCGCCGCAGCCGATGGCGATACCGGCCAGTATCAGCATTTCCTGTACGCCATAGCGCCACGGCGCGCCGGCCAGCCAGTATTTGGTTTGCAGTTGCAGATAATGCGTGAGCGGCAAGGCTTCCGCCCAGGCGCGCGCCGGCGCCGGCATGGCCATCAGGGGAAAGGCCTGGCCCGCAAAGGCGAAGGCCGGCGCCGTGATGAAGGCGGCGCCCGACAGGGCCAACCGCAGGGACAGAGTGGCGGCAATCAGCAAGGTGGCCAGACCACAATAGGCCAGCACCAGCAACAGCATACTCAGCAGCAAGGCCGGCAAGCTGCCCGCCACGGCCCAGCCACGCGCCAGGCTGAAGAACAGCAAGTACAGCAGCGCCAGCGCAGTGTAAGAAATGAGGGGAAACAGCAGCTTGGCACCGATGGCGCGCAGCCAGCTGCCATGTGCCGAGACCAGCCATTGCGGCACGGTGCCGTCGCGCAACTCGCGTCCGATGGAGGTGACGACGGCGACGACGATGAAAATCTGCAGCATGGCCGGCATCAGGGCCAGGGTCAAAAACGCTTCATAACTGGTGTTTTCATTGTACAAACTGTTCAGTGTCGTGCGTATCGGTTCGAACTGGGCCGCTGCCTGCCCCCCCGACATGCCCTTTTTCACCCGCGCCGTCATCTCGATGCCGGCCGACAAGGTCGTGCTGACCGTGCGCACGTCGCGCAGCAAGGCGCCCGCGTGCGAGGAAAACTGCGCGTTGTACAGCCACTGCACGGTGGCTTGGCGGCCACCCAGCAGTTTCTGTTCGAAATCGTTCGGGATCAGCAGATAGCCGAACGCCGTGCGTTCGCGCAGCCGGTGCAGGGCTTCGTCGCTGGACGCCACTTTCGCCGCCACCTGGACGCCGGGAGAAGCGTCGAGCCAGCGCGTCAGCTGGCGCGACAAGGTGGAGTTATCGTTATCGATGACGACGATGGGCAAGTCGCGCGCGATGCCGGCGGAAAACACCAGCCACAACATGCCGCACAGCACGACGGGAATCCAGCTGAGCATGCCCATATCCCAGAAGTCGCCGCGCAAGCGCCGCCACTCGCGCGCCAGCGCCGCCGGCTGCTCTTTGTCAATCTCGCTCATCGGCTATCAGAGCGGTGGAAAAACGACCGACATGCCCGGACGCAAGCCCTCGACCTTGATGGCGGGGCGCAAGCGGATTTCAAACGTGCGCAAGTCCGTACCACCCGGACGCGCCGCGCGCCACGTGGCAAAGTCCGGCAGCACGGCCACGGAGCTGACCTTGAAGCTCACTTGCTGTTTCAACGCCGGCACATTGGCCGTATGCGTGCTGCCCATGCCAAACGCCGCCATCTCATCTTCGCGCACTTGCAGCACGGCCCAGGCGTCGTCGAGGTTCACGAGAGTGATGACGGGGAAACCTTGTGGCGCCAGTTCGCCCGGCTGGATCTGGATCTTGCTGACCTGGCCTGCCACCGGCGCGGCGATCTTCGTTTCGGCCAGGGCGATCTGCGCTTCCGTCAGCACGGCGCCCACCTGGCGCGCCTGGGCGGCGGCGGCCGTCTTGTCTTCCGGACGGGCGCCCGTTTGCGCCATGTCATACTGCGCGCGGGCAGCTTGCGCCAGCTGGTCTGCGGCGCGCCATTGCGCTTGCGCCTCGTCACGTTTCTGCTGGGCAATTACGCCTTGCTCGTACATATTGTTGACGCGGGTATACGTGGTTTTGGCGATGGTGGCCCCCGTTTGCGCCCGCTCCCAGTTGGCTTTGGCGGCACGGACTTCTTCCGGACGCGCGCCCGCTTGCGCCTTTTGCGCCACGGCATCGGCTGCCTGCGTGGCGGCCGTCGCTTGCGCGATCTTCGCATCCACTTCCGGGCTCGTCAGCTGGAACAGCAGCTCGCCTTTCGGCACCGTCTGGCCCAGCTTGACGTACAGCTCGCCCACCCTGCCCGGCACTTTCGACGAGACATTGACTTCCTGCGCATCCATCTGTCCCTGCAAAGGCAGGCGCTGCGGCTGGAACGCCTGGTACAGGCCCCAGCCCACGAAGGCGAGAACGATGACTGCGGCGACTATGGCCAAGGGTTTTTTGGAATTACTCATTATTAGTTGTCCACAGGTAATTGGATATCGGCCGCGGCCGCCAGGCTGCCCAGACGCTGCGTCTCGCCCGTCGCTTCCAGCAATTGCGCCAGCCCCATCACATAGTTATAGGCCGTCTGCGCGCGCTGGGTTTCCACCTTCGCCAGGTTCAGGCGCGCATCGACCACTTCCAGCGACGTCACTTGCCCTTGTTGGAAGGCCACTGTTTGCAAGCGGATATTTTCGCGCGCCAGCTCCACCGACGAGGCCGTGGACAGATACTGGATGCGGGCGTTTTCCAGCGCGCGCCAGTTTTTCTCGATCAGGGTGGGAATGTCGCGCTCGGCCTGGCGCGCCACCACTTCCACCCGTTCCTGGTCGAGCTTGGCGGCGGCGATCATCTTGCCCGTATTGATGCGGTGCACGAGGGGCACGGACACGACCAGGCCGATGGCCCAGTTCGAGCGCACGAGTTTTTCGTTGCCGCGATTCAAATTGTAATTACCGATGGCAAACACGGTGGGCGCATATTCCTTGCCATGCAGCTTCAAGGCTTGCTCGGCCTGCACGCGCTTGCTGTCGATCTTTTTCCAGTTCGCATTTTCGCGCATGCCCGTACTGATGAACGATTGCAGAGTACCCACCGGCAAGCTGTTGACGAACAGCGGCGTGCTGGGCAGCACTTGCGCGTTGACGGCGAGCAAACGGTCGAGCGCCACCTGGGCGATTTCCTCGTCGCTGCGCGCCTGCGCTTCCTCGCTGCGGGCGCTGTCCAGGGCCACGTCGGCGCGCAAGCGTTCCGCGCGCGAAATCAGGCCGCCCTTTTCCAGCTTGGCCGCGTCGCGCTGAT
Source organism: Janthinobacterium leeuwenhoeki (assembly GCF_051380795.1). Classification (NCBI taxonomy): domain Bacteria; kingdom Pseudomonadati; phylum Pseudomonadota; class Betaproteobacteria; order Burkholderiales; family Oxalobacteraceae; genus Janthinobacterium; species Janthinobacterium leeuwenhoeki. Next base: position 831 of record NZ_JBNYXT010000041.1, on the reverse strand, counting down.
GCTGCGTCACGCCGGCCGTCACTTCGGCCCGCACGGCCACCACCCGCTTGGCCAGCAACAACTGGAAATAGCGCTGCGCCACCAGGGTGGCCAGCTGTTCTTCCGCTTCCGTGTGCTCGGCCTGCGCGGCCAGGGTCAGGCTGGAAGCGAGGCCCTTGACGGCGTCCAGGCGCCCGCCCGTGTAGATGGGCCACATGCCCAGCAAGCCGAACGAGGTCAGGTCCGTCACCACTTCACGGTTCAGGGAATTGGGAATGTGCGGCGTGGGCAAGCCGGGAATCGGCGGCAGCACCGATTCGATGCCGCCCACCACGCCGGACAAGCCGCTCGTATCGATACTCAAGTCCGTCGACAAACGGCCGCGAAACGCCGTCAAGTCCACCGACGGGCCATCGATATTCGACAGCGCCTCGGCCTTTAATGTTTTGGCGCGCACGTCGAGCGCGGCGCCCTGCACGGCGCCCGAAGCCTTGGCCGCTTGCTGCAGCGCTTCGTTAAATGTCAGCGGTTGCGCCACGGCGGGCAGGGCCGCGCCCAGCGCGCTCGCCAGCAATAATGATAAGTGTCCTTGCAATCTGCCCATGTAGCGTCCAGTCAATGAATGAGGGGAAAGCACGGGGTTGCCATGTTTATACTTTCACAATAGCAATTATATCCACGGATGTCTATTTCTGCCTACACTATTGGTTACGGAAGCTGACAATCGAGTAGGGAGCTGAGTTACCTCAGCCGCCCTCTCACACCACCGTACGTGCGGTTCCGCATACGGCGGTTCATTTCACAAGCTGGAAGCGCTGCTGGGTGTCCAGCAGCGAAACTAACCCCAGCGCG
>NZ_JBNYXT010000040.1:0-44715 GCF_051380795.1 Janthinobacterium leeuwenhoeki | reverse complement strand
GTATTCAAGGTCGGAAAAGCTCTTTTGCATGATTGATGGCGAACAGTCAGGATACCGTTATTGTCTCAGGTAGGTCCGCCGCAGGGAACGGCGTTTGATGAATAAATCAGTGGTTCCCTAGACGGTTTGGGCGCAGCGATCGCAGTGCGGAAAGCCGAAATCGAACTTCCACTATTACAGTAACAATAGCGTCACGGCGGCGCGTCCCCACGCGCTGCTTTTTGTGCAGGCGCCCTCGCCTGCTCCCTCATGTATAGGCAAAGCGCGCGCATCGTTGATGCGGGCTAGATAGCGCACCTTCCCCATATCATTCGGTACGCGCCGTCTCGTTCAGCGACTGCGGACGTACCACACTACTTCTTCCCCCTACCTGCCTGACCTCTTGCGCGCGCTTATGGCTGAATTCAGTGCGACCGACAATTTAACAGTGGCGTAAAATAGTGGAGGCAGCGCTATGCAGCGCCGCCCACTACGCGGCTGAGATCACGCGGCATCCATCTGGTGGCGAGCAGCGCAGATTTTAATGAACATGAAAGTACAACAAATGAATCTCGCCGCATTTATTCGCGCCAAAATGCCGCAAATTCTTGCGGAGTGGACCGCCTTTGCAAAGACAGTCGAACCGAACTCCGCTCAGATGTCCGAACTGGCGCTCAGGGATCACGCCGAGGCGATCCTGCGTGCCGTGGCACTCGATATCGAAACGCACCAAAGCAAGCAGCAGCAATTCGATAAGTCCCAGGGTGGCACGATTCCTGCCGGCAAGGATGAAACCGCTGCCGCCATCCACGGTCGCCTGCGCCACGCCAGCAATTTTTCGCTGCTGCAGCTTAGCTCGGAGTTCCGAGCGCTGCGGGCAACCGTCTTGCGTCTGTGGTTACCGGAAGTGAGTCAGATGTCAGTAACGAGTACGTATGAAATGGTGCGGTTTAATGAAGCGATCGACCAAGCGCTGGCCGAGTCTATCGTGACCTATTCGGCACGCGCAGACCACACCAAAGGTCTGTTTGTCGCCATACTGAGCCATGACCTGCGCGCGCCCTTGGCCAATATCACAACTGCCGTAGACCTGTTGTCTCGGCAGCCGAGCATGTCGGAACACGCGATCAGCCTTGCCACAAAAGCCAAACGTAGCGCGATGCTGATGGGCGCGATGGTGACCGACCTGCTTGGATTTACGCGCCTGCAAATGGGAGCGACGCTGCCAGCCTCGCGCACGCGCATCGATGCGGACGAGGTATTTCAAGCCGCAGCGACCGACGCGCGCGCGATGTACCCGGCGAGCGCCATCATTTATCGGCCCAGCGGTAGCCTGGTCGGCGCCTTTGACGGCCTTCGGCTGCACCAGTTGACGACCAATCTTTTGATTAACGCAGCGCAATATTCGACCAAGGGCAAGGATGTGGTGCTGGAAGCCGAGGGACTTGCCGAGACGATCGTCGTCAGGGTCAGCAATTTCGGGCCGGTCATCGCGCCGGAGGCACTGAAAACAATTTTCCAGCCACTCGTTCAGCTGAACCTGGATGCTGAACAGGATGCACGACCGAACACCAGTCTGGGTCTGGGCCTGTTTATCGCCCAAGAATCTGCTTGGGTACATGACGCGACGATCACGGTTAGTTCAAACAAATCCGTCGGCACCGTGTTCACAGTGACATTCCCGCGCACTGTCGCGCCGTGATGGCACTCTCCAGGCGCGATACGCACGATGAACACCGCTGAGGTCTAGCCGTCGATTGCCTGCCGTTCGTGCCGCCTCGTATCTATCTCCCCAAGAACTGACATCTGATGCACCAACACGGTGCAGATGATGGATTTATGCCACAAAAATGGTCATTTTTTACACACTTCGCAAGCATCTCATTGGCACGCTTCCTGCTGGGCCATACATAGACACGGCTCAAGGGAAATCACAACATGGCAAATTTTTTCAATGAAATGACTGCAGGTGAGGTGGGGTCGGACAGCAAGGTACGTGAACACTATCGTGAATTTGACAACTGGCTGGCGCAGCAATCCCCCGAGACCATCGCCCGCAAGCGGGCCGAAGCCGACCTGACGTTCCGCCGGGTCGGCATCACGTTCGCAGTCTACGGCGACGATGCCGGCACGGAACGCCTGATACCGTTCGACACCATTCCGCGCATCATCCCCGCCGCCGAATGGGCGCAGATGCAGACGGGGCTGGTGCAGCGCGTGCAAGCCTTGAACATGTTCATCCATGATATTTATCATGAGCAAAACATCATCAAGGCGGGTATCATTCCCGCCGAGCAAATCTACAAGAATGCCCAGTACCGCCCGGAAATGCAGGGCATTGCCGTCGCCTCCGACATTTATGCGCATATCGCCGGCGTCGACATCGTGCGCGCCGGCCAGGGCGAATTTTATGTGCTGGAAGACAATTTAAGGGTGCCTTCGGGCGTGTCCTACATGCTGGAAGACCGCAAGATGATGATGCGGCTGTTCCCGGAACTGTTCGCCCGCAACCGCATCGCCCCCGTCGACCATTACCCGGACATGCTGCTCGACAACCTGCGCTCCGTCGCACCGATGGGCGTGGATGACCCCACAGTCGTCGTCATGACGCCCGGCATGTACAACTCCGCCTACTTCGAACACGCCTTCCTGGCCCAGCAAATGGGCGTGGAACTGGTCGAAGGCAAGGATTTGTTTGTCAACGACAATTCCGTGTACATGCGCACCACGCGCGGCCCCAAGCGTGTCGACGTGATCTACCGCCGGGTCGACGACGATTTCCTCGACCCGCTGGCCTTCCGCTCCGATTCCTCGCTGGGCGTGCCCGGCCTGTTGTCCGTGTACCGCGCCGGCCGCGTGACTTTGGCGAACGCCATCGGCACGGGCGTGGCCGACGACAAGTCGATCTACCCCTTCGTGCCCGACATGATCAAATTCTACCTGTCGCAGGAACCGATACTCAACAACGTCCCCACCTACCAGTGCCGCAAGCCGGCTGACCTGTCCTACGTGCTGGCGAACCTGGCGAAACTGGTGGTCAAGGAAGTGCATGGCGCGGGCGGCTATGGCATGCTGGTGGGGCCGGCGTCCAGCCTGGCGCAGATCGAGGACTTCCGCCAGCGGCTGCTGGCCAACCCGGGCGGATACATCGCCCAGCCCACCCTCGCCCTGTCCGCCTGTCCCACGTACGTGGACGCCGGCATCGCGCCGCGCCACATCGATTTGCGCCCGTTCGTGCTGTCGGGCAAGACGATTTCCATGGTGCCCGGTGGCCTGACCCGCGTGGCACTGGGCGAAGGCTCGCTGGTGGTCAATTCCTCGCAAGGGGGTGGCACCAAGGATACCTGGGTACTGGAAGCCACATCCGCTTTTGCAGGAGAGAAAACATGCTGAGTCGCACTGCCGATCATTTGTTCTGGATGGCCCGCTACACGGAGCGGGCGGAAAACACGGCCCGCATGCTGGACGTCAACATGCAAACATCCATGCTGCCGCAGTCCGAGCAGGACGCGGAACAGGGCTGGCGCGCCACCTTGGGCATTTCCGAACTGCAAAGCGCCTACGACCACAAGTATGGCCGCTTCCACACGCGCGACGTGCTCGACTTCATGGTGCGCGACCCGAACAACCCCTCTTCCATCCTGGCCTGCCTGACGGGGGCGCGCGAAAACGCCCGCGCCGTGCGCGGTACCCTGACGACGGAAGTGTGGGAAATCCAGAACGCCACCTGGCTCGACATGCAGAAGCGTTTGAAAAGCAATCTGCTGGAAACGGACCCCAGCCAGTTCTTCGAATGGGTCAAATACCGCTCGCATCTGTCGCGCGGCGTGACGTTGGGCACCATGCTCAAGGATGAGGCCATCCACTTCATTCGCCTGGGCACCTTCCTGGAGCGGGCCGACAATACGGCGCGCATCCTCGACGTGAAGTTCCATGGCGCGCGCGACACGTCGAAAGACATCACCCAGCGCGACTTTTACTACTGGGCGGCCCTGTTGCGCTCCGTCTCCGGCTTTGAAATCTACCGCAAGGTCTACCGCGACGTGATCACCCCGGAAAGAGTGGCACAATTGCTGATGTTGCGCGGCGACATGCCCAGATCCTTGCTGGCTTGCATGGATGACGTGGTGGAAAACCTCAAGCATATCCGCAACGATGTCTCGGCCGATACGGAACGGTTTGCCGGCAAGCTGCACGCGGAGCTGAAATTCGGCCATATCGACGACATCATGAAGGCTGGCTTGCACCTGACGCTGACGGAGTTTCTGGAAAACATCAACGACCTGGGCAACCGGGTCAGCCGCGACTTCCTCGTTCCCCTGGCGGCCTGATGCAGCTCACTATCCGCCACGAAACCCACTACGCCTACAGTGCGCCGCTGGCCTACACCATCCAGCAGCTGCACCTGACGCCGCGTATCGAGCCGCAGCAGCGGGCCCTGTCCTGGCAAATCACCACGCCAGGCCAGTGCCACGCCTACACGGATGCCTACGGCAATCTGTCGCACATGCTGACGATCAGCGGCAGCCATCAGTCGCTCAGCCTGGTGGCGCATGGCGTGGTGGAAACCATCTACCCGCACAAGGGACGGCTGAACCTGATCGATACCCTGTCGCCGCTGCTGTTTACCATGCCGACACCGCTGACCCAGGCCAATCCCGCCATCCTCGAGCTGGCGGCCGCCAGCCTGCCGGACCGGGGCGTGACGGCGGGCACGGGCCACTTGCTGCGCCTGGCCGAGCACATCGTCGGCAAGGTGGCGTATGAAAGTGGCGCCACCATGGTCACGACCACGGCCGGTGACGCGCTGGCCTTGGGGCGCGGCGTGTGCCAGGACCACGCCCACCTGTTTTTGGCTTGCTGCCACGCCTGGGGCATCCCCGCACGTTATGTCTCCGGCTATATCGATCCGGGCACGACGGGCCACGCGGCCAGCCATGCCTGGGTCGATGCCTGGACGCAAGATACGGATTTCGCGGGCTGGGTCAGCATCGACGTCACGCATGCGCGCTTGATGACGGATGCGTATTGCCGCCTGGCCATCGGACGCGACTATGATTCGGCGGCCCCCGTGCGCGGCGTGCGCCAGGGTGGCGGCACGGAAACGTTAGGAGTCGATGTGCAGATCGTGCCCCTGTAAACCGACAAGAATGAGGCTGGCTGGGCCTTGCCAGCAGGTGGCACGGTCCGGCTGGTGTAGAATACACCCCCTTTTGACTTGATTTACGACGATGACTTATTGCATAGGCATGCGCCTCAACGAAGGCCTGGTCTTCCTGTCCGACTCCCGCACCAACGCCGGCGTGGACCAGGTGGGCACCTTCCGCAAGATGAGCGTGTTCGAAAACCCGGGCGACCGCATGCTGGTGCTGATGACGGCAGGCAATTTGTCGATCTCGCAAGCGATCCGCCAGATCGTCTCCGAACACGTGGATGCCGATGGGCGCAGCATCTGGAATGTGGCCAGCATGTACGATGCGGCCCGTATCGTGGGCGAAGCCGTGCGCACCGTGCACCTGCGCGAAGCGAAGGCCCTGGCCGATTGCGGCATCGATTTCAATGTCAGCATCATCCTGGGCGGCCAGATAGGCGCCGAGCGCTGCCGCTTGTTCCAGGTGTATTCGGCCGGCAATTTCATCGAATCGCACGATGAAAACACGTATTTCCAGATCGGCGAAGCGAAATACGGCAAGCCCATCATCGACCGGGTCATCAATCCATTCACGCGCCTGGACGAGGCGGCCAAGTGCGCGCTCATTTCCATGGATTCGACCTTGCGCTCAAACATTTCCGTCGGCTTGCCGCTCGATTTGCTCGTCTACGAGACGGGCAGCCTGGCCGTCACGCGCTTCGTCACCATCGATGAAAAGAACCAGTATTTCCGCATGATCCGCGACACCTGGGGCGAGCAATTGAAACAGGTGTTCGAAGGCATCGTCGACCCCGTGTGGAATGCGGCGCCGGAGACCACGACGAACGTGTTATCGTCAGCCAATATGCACAGCAAGCCCGTGCGCGTGGCCATCCCCGAACACGTGAGCCGTGGCGGCCTGAGCGTGGCGCCCTTGCAATCGCTGGCGCAGCAGTTCAGCGACGACAAGCAGCATTGATCTGCCGCGCACCGCCTGCGCGCGGTGCTGGACAAGTCGCTTTGCGCGTGCTTTTTTGGCGATCGCCCCGGCCGATAAAGTGCCTTCGTCTCGCACTATGCCGTCGTGAAAGGGGATTTCGCCACGGACCGCCAGCGCTAAGTGGGCAAGCCGCCGACCCGGCGCTTCAGCGCTTTCCCGACCCCGTCGATACGCTGGCCGGCCGCTATTGGACGTTCAAACCATGACGCCGTTCCATCCGGTGCGGCACGCATGCTAAGATATGGCCCAGAGGGTGGCAACGGGCACGGCGATGACGCCGCCAGCCTATCCCCCGCAAGCAGGCCTATCATGTTGACATCATCTTCTACACCGCAAGCCGAATCGCTGATCCGCAACACCAACGCCCGCGTCACCAAGACGCGCGTGAAGGTGCTCGACTTTTTAATGGCGCAAAGCCGTTCGCTGACCCACCATGAAATCCAGCAGGCGCTGTCGCAAGACAGCGATATCGATTCCGTCACCCTGTACCGGGTGCTGGAATGGCTGACGGAAAATGAGTTGGTGCACCGTATCGCGGGCGCCGACCAGGTGTGGCGCTTCAGCGCGGGCGCCGGCCACCAGGCGCACGAGCACGCGCATTTCCAGTGCACCAAATGCGCGAACATCACCTGCTTCAATGAAGTCAAGCTGCCACCGCCTGTGCTGTTGCCGGAAGGTTTCAGCGGCGGCGAAGTCGATTACCTGATCAAGGGGCTGTGCCCACGCTGCAAGTAAGGTAAGCATTGCTAGCTGCCTGATCAATAAAGCCACGCCCCCGTCTCAGGCATGCACGGCCGTCGAACGTAGCCGTCACGCCCATGCCCACGGCAAACACCAGGCCGGTCCGCAAGGCCGGCTGCATGCCGAGCAGAAAGATCCGCGCCAGGGCGGGCCAGCGCGCTTCCACGCTCATGCCGCCACCGCGACGGAGCTATCAGCCGTGGCCAGCCTGGTCACCGTAGTGACGCAGCGGTCCAGGCCCCGGATCAGCATATCCTGCGGCAAGTCGCGGCCGATGAAGATCATCTTGCTGGCGCGCGTTTCCTCGTCGCGCCACGGCGCGCCCAGCTCCGAGCCCATCAGCATGTGCACGCCCTGGAAGACGGCTCGGCATGGCAAGTCGGCAACATACAAAATGCCCTTGTAGCGCATTAGCTGGGTGCCGAACAGCTGCACCACGGCGTCAAGGAAATTTTCCACCTGTAGCAAATCGAGCGGCTGGGGCTGGTGGTAGACAAACGATTGCACGCCGTCGCCATGGCGGTGTCCCAGTTCCCCCAGGAAATCCGGCTCCAGCTCGACGATGGCGTTCAAATTGAAACCACGAATGTTCAGGATGTCGCGCAGGGGCACATTGCCAAAGCGCACTTTCTGTATGCTGGCGCGGCCGTTGATGGCGATCAATCGCTGGCGCAGCGTGGCCAGCTCGTCCTTGCTGACCAGATCCGTCTTCGACAGCAGGATGCGGTCGGCAAAGCCCACCTGCTCTTGCGCTTCCTTGTGCGCCGTCAATTGCTGCTGCGCGTGGCGCGCATCGACCACCGTCAAAATGGCGTCGAGCATGTAGCACTCGCTGATTGACGGTTCCGCAAAGAAGGTTTGCGCCACGGGGCCGGGTGCGGCCAGGCCCGTCGTTTCGATGATCACGTGGTCGAAGGCGATCGTCCCCGCTGCGCGTTTGGCGTGCAATTCGCCCAGGATGCGGATCAGGTCGCCGCGCACGCTGCAGCAGATGCAGCCATTGTTCATTTCCACGATCTGCTCGTCGCTGTCTTGCACCAGCAAGCCATGGTCGATGCTTTCGGCGGCAAATTCATTTTCAATCACGGCGATGCGCACGCCGTGATCGCCCTGCAATATACGCTTGAGCAAGGTGGTTTTCCCGCTGCCGAGAAAACCCGTGATGATGGTCACGGGGATCAGTTCTGTCATATTTCTTTCCTATCGATGGTTAGCCTTCCAGTTCTTCCATGCGCTGCCATTCGGGAAACGGGTCGGGCAGCTTGCGCCAGGCGGCCATGCCCTGGCGCGTCTCTGTATAGTTGAGTTGACATTTCTTTAAGTCCGCCTCGATGGCGGCCTGGTCCATGTCCTGGCCGATGAAGACGAGCTCCTGGTAGCGGTCGCCATAGGGCTCGCTCCAGCCCGCTTTGATTTCCGCCAGGGAGGCAGCGTCCGTCGGCCAGCGTTCCTTCGGCACGGACGCCCACCACAGGCCCACGGGTTCGATATTCATCAGCTTGCCCGCGCCGGACAGGCTGGCCACCCATTCGGGGCGGCTGGCCAGCCAGAAATAGCCCTTGCTGCGCACCACGCCCGGTATCGGCTGCGAAATATAGTCATGCAGACGCTGCGCGTGGAACGGCTCCTTCGCGCGGTAGACAAAGCTGCTGATGCCATACGTGTCCGTTTCCGGCGTGTGCGCGCCGGCCAATTCCTGGGCCCAGCCCGGCATGCTGGCCGCCTGCTCCAGGTCGAACAAGTTCGTGCCCAGGATGGCGTCCAGCGGTACGATAGACTGGTTGGTTTCGATGATGCGCGCGCCGGGATTGAGGGCTTTTACTATGGCCAGCACGCGCAGGCGCTCGGCCGCATCGACCATGTCGACCTTGTTGAGGACGATGACATTGGCAAACTCGATCTGTTCCGTCAGCAAGTTGGCCAGCTGGCGGTCGTCGCCCTCGCCCGCGATCTCGCCGCGCTGCTCCAAGCTGTCTTCGCTATGGAAATCGGCCAGCAAATTGGCACAGTCGACCACGGTGACCATGCAGTCGATGCGCGCCACGTCGTTCAGGCTGTCGCCGTGCTCGTCTTCAAAGTCGAAGGTGGCGGCCACGGGCATCGGCTCGCCCACGCCCGTCGATTCGATCAGCAGATAATCGAAGCGGTCCTCAAGGGCCAGGCGCCGCACTTCCAACAGTAAATCATCGCGCAGGGTGCAGCAGATGCAGCCGTTCGACATTTCCACGAGTTTTTCTTCCGTGCGCGACAGGGCCGCGCCAGCCGCCTCGGCGCTGTCCTTGACGAGCGAGGCATCGATATTGACGTCGCTCATGTCGTTGACGATGACGGCCACGCGCTTGCCTTCGCGGTTGCGCAGTATGTGGTTGAGCAAGGTGGTCTTGCCGGCGCCGAGAAAGCCGGACAGGACGGTGACGGGGAGTTTGCGCTGGGGCATGCTGGAAATCCTTCGGGATGGAGTCGATTGAGGGTGGGCAATAGGCGCCACATTTTAAATGCAAGTCTATTGCGTTTAAATTATAATGCAGCTCAGTTGCATTTGTGCGACAATCTTTGCCAGCCAGCCAGTTACCCGAAAGAACTTCATGCTCCACCTCGCCTCACTGACCTATGGCTATGACCCCGCCAGCCCCGTGCTCGATATCGCCGCCTTCCACTTGCCCGCCGGACGACACGCCCTGCTGCTGGGGCCGTCCGGCTCCGGCAAATCGACCTTGCTGCATTTGCTGGCCGGCATCCTCGTGCCCCAGGCTGGCCGACTCGACGTGGCGGGCACGTCCTTGCCCAGCCTCACGCCGCGCCAGCGCGACAGCTGGCGCGGCCGCGCCATCGGCTTGCTGCCCCACCAACTGGCGCTGGTACCCAGCTTGAACGTGCTCGATAATGTCTTGCTGCCGGCCTACGCCAGCGGCCAGCGGCCCGATCCGGCCCGCGCAGCCAGCCTGCTGGGCCAGCTGGGTCTGGCCAACAAGCTCGATGCCTACCCGCATGCCCTGAGCGGCGGTGAACGGCAACGGGCCGCCATCGCGCGCGCCGTCGTCATGCGCCCGCAACTGATCCTGGCCGACGAGCCGACGGACAATCTCGACGACGCCGCCTGCGCCGCCGTCGTCACCCTGATGGCCAGCCAGGCCATGCAAGTTGGCGCCTCGCTGGTGATTGCCAGCCATGACGCCAGGGTGCTGGCCGCCTTGCCGGATGCGCTCGTGCTGCGCTTGCCGCGCGCCATCGGGCCAGCATGAACGCGGCCACCCTGGCCTGGCGCGCCCTTCATCGGCATCGCCATCGACACGCGGGAGGCCGCGCAAGCGTACCTACGGCAGCACCCGGCCAGCTATCCCCAGGCCTTGGCGTCGCCTGCCTTTCTGCCTATCTTTGGCAATCAAATCAAGGACTTGCCGTACACAGTGATTCTAACTTCTCAACATCGGATACGCGCGCGGCCGCCTGCGCGCGCGCCTGAATCCATGCGCCTTGCAAGGCTGTCATCGCCGCGTCATATGGCGGCGTTACAGTCGCGTCCTTTGAATCTCTCCGAGGGCGGTAATGAAAACAAATAGGATCATGCTGGCGGCGCTGGCAAGTGCAGGTCTCGTCGCTTGCAACGGCAGTTCGAATACCCCGGCGGCGCCGGCCATTCCCGAAGGCACGACGGTCACGGTGGCCTTGCTGGAAACCACCGATATCCACTCGAACGTCCTCAGCTATAACTATTACGCGCTGGCCGAAGATACGAGCCTGGGCCTGGAGCGCACGTCGACCCTGATCCAGGCGGCGCGCGCGGAAAATCCGAACAATGTGCTGCTCGACGATGGCGACGTCATCCAGGGCACCTTGCTGGCCGATTTACAAGCCGTGGCCGCGCCCGTGCCCTGCTCCGGCACGCTGGCCGTGCACAAGGCCATGAATGCGCTGAAATACGATGCGGGCGGCATGGGCAACCATGAATTCAACTATGGCTTGCCTTACCTGAGCCAGATCACCAACACGGATTTCGGCATTCCCGGCGTGGCCAAGCCGACGGGCACATGCGGCGCGCCCGCCTTCCCTTCCGTGCTGAGCAATGTCGTCGGCGTGTCCAGCGGCAAGCCGATTTTCCAGCCCTACACCCTGCTGCCCCGCGATTTCGCGGCGACCGCGCCCGATGGCAGCAAGCTGACCGTGAAGATCAATGTCGGCGTGCTGAGCTTTGTGCCGCCGCAAATCCTCGAATGGGATCAAAAAGTGCTCGCTGGCAAAGTCAGCGTGACGGGCGTGCAGGAAGCGGCGAAGCAGTACGTGCCGGAATTGCGCAACAAAGGCGCCGACCTGGTCGTGGCCCTGTCGCACGGCGGCCTGGACACCAGCGCCTACAGCCCGAAGATGGAAAACGGCAGCTACCACCTGACAAGCACGGGCATCGACGCGCTGATGATCGGCCACTCGCACTTGATCTTCCCGAAAGGTAAGGAAGAAGGCGCGGCCGCGCTGGACGCCTCGTTTGCCGCCTTCCCGGCCAGCGCCAAGATCGACGCCGTCAACGGCTTCGTGAACGGCGTGCCCACCGTCATGGCGCAAAGCTGGGGCCGCCGCCTGGGCATCATCAAGCTGACGCTGGTGTACCAGGGCGGTAAATGGGTGGTGCAGCCGGCCAAGACGACGGTCGAATCGCGCGGCTTCAAGTACACGGATGGCAAGACCCTCGTGAAAGTCGACCCGGCCATCGCGCCGCTGGTGGCCACCGAGCATGCGGCCACCATCGCCTACGCCAAGCAGCCGCTGGGCATCAGCACGGATTTCGAGATGTCCGCCTATTTTGCGCTGGTGGGCGACGTGAGCGCCATCCAGCTGGTGAATCAGGCGCAGCTCGATTATGTAAAAAACTTCATTGCCACCAGCACGGATGCCACCTTGTCGAGCTACAAGAACATCCCCGTCATTTCCTGCAGCGCGCCATTCAAGGCGGGCCGCAACGGACCATCCGACTTCACGGACGTGGCGGCGGGCGCTTCCCCGGCCGCGCCGGTTGGCTTGCAAGTGCGCAATCCGGGTGACCTGTATTTGTATAGCAATAACAACCTGCAAGCCGTCAAAATCAAGGGATCGGACTTGAAGGCGTGGCTGGAAACCTCAGCCAAGCAATTCAACCAGATCGACCCAAGCGCCACGGCCGAACAGGACCTGGTGCCATCGTATGGCACGATCTATAACTATGACGTGTTCTATGCGGAAAACAATGCCCTCACGTACCAGATCGACGTAACGAAAAAGCCGGGCAGCCGCATCGTCAACCTGACGTACAAAGGCGCACCCGTGGCCGATGGCGATGACTTCATCGTCGCCACCAACGACTACCGCGCCGGTGGCGGCGGCGCCGTGCCTGGCATCGATGGCAGCAAGACCATCATCAAGTCGCCCGACGCGAACCAGGCCGTGGTCAGCAATTACCTGGCGTCGCTCAGCACCAAGGGCGGTAAGGTGACGCTGGCGGCGAATGGCAGCGCGCGCAGCTGGAGCTTTGTCAAGACGGCCACGGTCGGCCCCGTAATCCTGCGCTCGGCGCCGGGGCACCTGGCGCTGGCGCAAGGCAGCGGCATCGTCAATGTGGCGGCCGAAGGCGGACTCGACGCCAGCGGCTTCGCCAAGTACCGCATCGACCTGAGCAAATAAGGTCCATGGGCCGGGACTGCTGCAGTTCCGGCCTGTTTTGATGAAAGCTGATCCAGATGAAACACGCACTCTCCCTCCCCGCTGTCGTGCTCGCTGGCGTCCTGGCCGCCTGCCAGGCGTCGCCACCGCCCACGCCGGCGGAAATCGAAGCTGTCGCCATGCATGCGCGCCAGACGGGTGACCACCAGGCCGAACGCCGTGTGCGCAGCTGGGCCAGCAAGGACATGCCCGTCGCCGAGCGCGAACTGGCGCTGATCTACCAGCCCCGGCCCGAGCGCCGCGCCGAGGCCCTGGCCCTGTTCGAACAGGCGGCCCGCGCCGGTGACACGGAAGCGGCCTTCGAGCTGGGCCAGATGCTGCGCGCGGCCACGCCGGCCCAGGCCTGGCTGTGGTACCGGCAAGCGGCGCAGCAAGGCCATGCGAAGGCGGCATTGATGCTGGGCTTGCTGGCGGCGAATGGCGAAGGCGTGCCGAAAGACCCCGTGATCGCCGCGCGCTGGCTGGACAAGTCTAGCGAACTGGGCAATCCACACGCCATGTTCCTGCTGTACAACGCCTACCGCGAAGGGCGTGGCGTGCCGCGCGACCTGGCCAAGGGCCATGCACTGCTGGAAGAAGCGGCCCACCACGAATACCCGCCCGCCATCCAGGAACTGGCCATGACGGTGCAGGCCGACGACGCCCTGCGCGCCGGTCACCTGATGAAGGAGGCGACGGAGCACCGGCACAATAACTGGAACAAGTTTTAAAAACTGGGTTTTATAACCTGGACAAAAGGCCAGTGGCGCGATCGAAGCCAGCCTTTATATACTTGCAACTTGCAAGCGTGTGTGGCCGGCAGTGACTCAGCAGTTATGATACAAGCGCACCACCTGAGCTTGCGCAGGCGGTGTGGCCTGCTGTCCTGCAGGAAAAGGTTTACACTGGTTTGCATTTTAGAAATTTTACTCTGGACCAGCCCCGGTGAGTGTTCATTCAACCCAGCCAGTGTTTGAGTAGCGCCGGTGCGTCCATTGCTCTGCCTAGCCATGAAAGAAAGAGTCCAATGAAAAAGCTGACCACCGCCTTTGGCGCGCCTGTCGTCGACAACCAGAACATCCAGACGGCCGGCCCCCGTGGCCCCGCCCTGCTGCAAGATGTGTGGTTCCTGGAAAAGCTGGCCCACTTCGACCGCGAAGTCATTCCCGAACGCCGCATGCATGCCAAGGGTTCCGGCGCGCACGGCACGTTTACCGTCACGCACGACATCACGCGCTACACGCGGGCGAAAATCTTTGGCGCAGTCGGCAAGCAAACGCCGATGTTTGCGCGCTTTTCCACGGTAGCCGGCGAGCGGGGTGCGGCGGATGCGGAACGCGATATCCGCGGCTTCGCCCTGAAGTTTTATACGGAAGAAGGCAACTGGGACTTGGTCGGCAACAATACGCCCGTGTTTTTCATGCGCGACCCATTGAAATTTCCCGATTTGAATCACGCCATCAAGCGCGATCCGCGCACCGGCTTGCGCAGCGCCAACAGCAACTGGGACTTCTGGACCTCGCTGCCCGAAGCGCTGCACCAGGTGACGGTGGTGATGAGCGACCGGGGCTTGCCGCGCAGTTTTCGCCATATGCACGGCTTCGGCAGCCACACTTTCAGCTTCCTGAATGCGCAAAACGAACGTTTCTGGGTCAAGTTCACGTTCAAGACCCAGCAAGGGATTCAAAACCTGACGGATGCCGAAGCCGAGGCGCTGGTGGGCAAGGACCGCGAAAGCTCGCACCGCGACCTGTACGAGAGCATCGAAAACAAGGATTTCCCCCGCTGGACCCTGTACGTGCAGATCATGCCGGAAAAAGAGGCAGGCACGTATCACCTCAACCCCTTCGACCTGTCGAAAGTGTGGCCGCACGGCGACTATCCGTTGATCGAAGTGGGCGTGCTGGAACTGAACCGCAATGCGGACAACCACTTTGCCGAAGTGGAGCAAGCGGCCTTCAACCCGGCCAACGTGGTGCCCGGCATCAGCTTTTCACCGGACAAGATGCTGCAAGGCCGCTTGTTTTCGTATGGCGACGCGCAGCGCTACCGCCTCGGTGTCAACCACAGCCATATCCCTGTCAACGCGCCGAAGTGCCCGTTCCACAGCTACCACCGCGACGGCCAGATGCGCGTCGACGGTAACCAGGGGGGGACTTTGGGCTATGAACCGAACAGCGAGCAGGAGTGGGCCGAGCAGCCTGATTTCCGCGAGCCGCCGCTCAGCATCGAAGGCGCGGCCGACCACTGGAACCACCGCGTCGACGAGGATTACTATTCGCAGCCGCGCGCCCTGTTCCGCCTGATGACGCCGGCACAGCAGCAAGCCTTGTTCGACAACACGGCGCGCGCCATCTCGGGCGCCTCGGAACAAGTCAAGCAACGCCACATCGGCAACTGCACCCTGTGCGACCCCGCCTATGGCGCGGGCGTGGCTGAAGCAATCGGCCGCCTGAGCAAATAAGGCGGGTGGATAGACGACGCGGAAGGCCTGGCAACAGGTCTTCCGCTGCAGCTATCCGCAGCACGGCGGCCGATGCCAGGCCCGCTTGCCTACCTGCGCTGGATATCGACCTGGCCCGTCATGCTCGTTTCCACCGGATAACCATCGACCTGCAGCGGCACGCGCCGCTTGACGGACGCATCATGCAGATACACGACGAGGGCTTCGCTGCCGCTGGCGATCTGCCCCAGGCTGACGCCTTCAACCCCATTGATCGCCATCAGGGCCCGCTCGTGGCGCCGCTTTGCCGCTTCCAGGCGGCCGGGAGGCGGGGCGGCATGAGCGACCTCGTCCGGCACATACGCGCAGCCGTGAAGGCGCACAAGTCCGAACTAATCTCCACGCCTGAGCTGATCGCAGGCTACTCGTGCCAAGCTCCTGCGCAACTGATGCGCACCTCAGGGCATATTCGCCTGCGCCACATACCAGGCGATGGTGTGCCGCAAGCCTTGCGCCAGGTCGTGCGTAGGCACGTAGCCCAGCAGGCTGGCTGCCTTGGCGATGTCCGCCTGCGAATGACGCACGTCGCCGGCGCGAAACTCGCCGTATTGCGGCGCCTGCTGCACGTGCTGCGGGCAGACGGCCAGCAGCATCTGCTGCATGCTGGCGTGCAACTGCGTCAGGCTGGTGCGGGCGTTGACGGCCACGTTATAAACCTGGTTCACGGCCGCCGGGTCGTTACTGGTGGCGGCGAGGATATTGGCTTGCACGGCATTGTGCACGAAGCAGAAGTCGCGGCTGGTGGCGCCATCGCCATGGATGGACACGGCCTGATTGTCCAGCATGGCGACGATCCAGCGGGGAATGACGGCCGCGTAGGCGCCCAGCGGATCCTGGCGCGGGCCGAAGACATTGAAGTAGCGCAGGCCCACCGTCTGCATGGCGTAGCAGCGCGCGTACACCTGCGCATACAGTTCATTGACATATTTGCTCAAGGCATACGGCGACAGGGGCGCGCCGATATGCTGTTCCACTTTCGGCAAGGCCGGATGGTCGCCATACGTGGCGCTGGAGGCCGCATACACGAAGCGCTTTACGCCCGCCTCGCGGGCCGCGGCCAGCATATTCAGGAAACCGCTGACATTGACGGCATGGCATAGCAGCGGGTCTTCCAGCGAACGCGAGACGGAACCGAGCGCCGCCTGGTGCAGCACATAATCGACGGCGACGGGGCCACCGGGATCAACCCGGACGCGCTCGGCCAAGCCGCCGCCGATGCAGGCCGCCGGTATCTGCCTGCCGCACGCGCGCGCGCACGCTTGCGGGTCGCGGATATCGCCTTCGATAAAGGTGAAGCGCCGCCACGCCTGTTCGCCCACGCTGGCGCGCACCAGTTTCAGGTTATGCCGGTGGCCCGTCAGAAAACTGTCCAGGCCGCGCACTTCCTGGCCCAGGTTCAGCAAGGTTTCCAGCAGATGCGAACCGATGAAGCCGGCCACGCCCGTCACCAGCCAGCGCCGCGGTTCGCTGAGCAGCTGTGCGCAGGCTTGCGCGTAGGCGCTGGCAGCCGGACTGCCAGCGGCGGCGCCTTGCGTCGTGTTTGCTGGCGCCCCGAAGGCATCGGCCACCATCACAGCCGCCACACGTGCAGGCCGCCATCCTCCAGGGGCCGGGGGTCGAAATGCGATTTGATGTCGATGAAGCAGCCGTTTTCCAGCACCTTGGCCTGGAAGTCGGCCAGCGGACGGGCCAGCAAGGCCTGATGCGAGACGGCGCTGATGATGGCCTCGGCCTGCGGCAGCTGCTCCCAGCTTTCCAAGTTCAAACCGTATTCTTCCAGCGCTTCGCGGCCATCGGCGACGGGGTCGTGCACGTGCACCTGCACGCCATACGATTGCAGTTCATGGATCATGTCGACCACTTTCGAGTTGCGCAGATCCGGACAATTTTCCTTGAAGGTCAGGCCCAGCACGTTCACGTGCGCCCCTTTCAATTTGAAGCCGGCGCGCACCATTTCCTTGATGGTTTTTTCCGCCACGAACTTGGCCATGCCGTCGTTGATGCGGCGCCCGGCCAGGATCACGTGCGGGTGGTAGCCCAGCATTTCCGCCTTGTGCGTCAGATAGTATGGGTCGACGCCGATGCAGTGGCCGCCCACCAGTCCGGGCCGGAACGGCAGGAAGTTCCATTTCGTGCCCGCCGCCTGCAGCACTTCCAGGGTGTCGATGCCGATGCGATCGAAGATGATGGCCAGCTCGTTCATCAGCGCGATGTTCAGGTCGCGCTGCGTGTTTTCGATCACCTTCGCCGCTTCGGCCACGCGAATGCTCGAGGCCCGGTGCACGCCGGCCTCGACCACGCCTTCGTACAGCGCGGCCACCTTCTCCAGCGTGGCGTCGTCGTCGCCCGAGACCACCTTGCGGATGCTGTGCAGGGTGTGATCCCTGTCGCCGGGGTTGATGCGTTCGGGTGAAAAGCCCACATGAAAGTCTTCTTTCCAGCGCAGGCCCGAATGCTGCTCCAGGATGGGGATGCAGATTTCTTCGGTGGCGCCCGGATACACGGTCGATTCGTAAATGACGATGGCGCCGCGCCGCATGTGGCGCCCGACGGCCGCGCTGGCGCCTGCTAGCGCCGAGAAATCGGGATTGTGCGCGCTGTCGACGGGCGTGGGCACGGCCACGACGATGAAATCGGCCAGTTCCAGCTCGGCCGGATCGCAGCCGACGCTCAGCCATTGCGCCGCCAGCAACTGTTCATGGCTGACTTCGCCCGTCGGATCGATGTGGCGCCGGTAGCTTTCCACCTTGCGTGCCGACAAGTCAAAGCCGAGCGTGCGCTGGCGCATGCCAAACGCCACGGCCAGCTGCAAGCCCACATAACCGAGCCCCACCACCGCCACCACGCCCGCTTTGCTATTCACATTGCTGTCCATATGCATCGCTCCGAAGGGTTGCGGCCTGCGCATCGCCGTCCGGGAAATTCTACGGTTGCCGATGCGGCCATTCTTGAGCGGGAACAAGAAACACGGGCCGGCGGCCAGCATGTGCGCGGACAATCGGCGTCTTGTTGAGCGCAATCAAGGAGACCGGCGGCCATCTTTTTAAGCTAAGCCATGCTGATCGTTCATGCACGCCGCTACCGGAGACTTCCATGGCCCGTTCCCTACCCCGCCCTTTCCCTGGCCTGCCGGCCGCCGCGCTGTGCTACATCCTGCTGCTGCCCCTGCTGACGGCTTGCCACGGCACGCAGAGCAGTGCATCCCTGCTGGCCGACGCGCAACAGTACCGCCAGAAAGGCGAAGCGCGGGCCGCCATCATCCAGTTGAAGAACCTACTGCAAAAGGAGCCGGACAACGCGGCCGCGCGCTTGCTGCTGGGCAGCATCTATATCGACACGGGTGAAGCGCTATCGGCCGAGAAAGAACTGCGCAGGGCAAAGTCGCTGGGCCTGGCAGCGCAACAAGTGATGCCACTGCTGGGCAAGGCCTGGCTGATGCTGGGCCAGTTCGACAAGGTGCTGGCCGAGATCGCCGACGATGCTGCGCAGCCCGCCAGCGTGCTGGCCCTGCGGGGCGACGCCTTGCTGGCTCTGGGTCGCCGGGACGAGGCGCGCACCCTGTACGCGCGCCTGCTCGAAGCCCATCCTGACCAGGTCGAAGCCTTGCTGGGCCTGGCGCGCTTGGCGGCGCTGGAACAGCAAGTGTCTGCAGCCGAGCTGTTGCTGGCGCAAGCCTTGAAAAGTGCGCCCGCCAACTTCGACGCCTTGCGCCTGCAGGGCGACCTGCTGCGCCTGCAAGGCAAGAACGGCGCGGCGCGGCTCGCCTACATGCAGATCCTCAAGATCAAACCGGACAATACCCAGGCGCATATCGACCTGGCCAACCTCGATATCGTGGAAAACCGCTATCTGGAAGCGGCGGCCCAGTTGGCCACGGCGCGCAAGACTGCGCCCAACAGCCTGGGCTTGCTGCAGACCCAGGCGCTGCTCGATTTTCGCCAGGGAAAAAACAAGGCGGCCTTGCAAGCCTTGCAACTGGTGCTCAAGGCGGCGCCCGAGCACATGCCGTCCATCCTGCTGGCCGGCGCCGTGCAACTGGCGCTCGGCTCGCCGCCGCAGGCGGAAAACTACCTGCGGCGCTTCCTGGCCGTGTATCCGCGGCATCTGTATGCCGGCAAGATGATGGCCTCGATTGAATTGATGCGCGGCAAGACCGACGCGGCCATCGGCATGCTGCAAGCGATGCTGGCCGCCTTCCCCGACGACGTGGAATTGCTGTCCCTGGCCGGCGAAGCCCACTTGCGCGCGCGCCAGTACGACAAGGCGACACAGTATTTCGAACAGGCCAGCAGCCTGGCGCCGGACACGGCCAGGCTGCACACGGCGCTGGGCATCAGCCGCCTGGGCATGGGCGAGAACAGCCGCGCCATCGATGAACTGGAGCGCGCCAGCATGCTAGACAAGAGCACGCCGCAGGCGGGCACCATGCTGGTGATGACCTTGCTGCGCAACCAGCAGAATGACAAGGCCCTGGCCAGCGTCAAGATGATGGAGCAACAGCAGAAAGGCACGAATCCCTTGCTGCTGAACCTGAAAGGCGGCGTCTACCTGGCCTTGCGCGACTTGCCCGCCGCGCGCGCCAGCTTCGAACAAGCCCTGGGCATGGACCCGGTTTACCTGCCCGCCTTGAACAATCTGGCGCAGATCGACCTGGCCGAGAAAAAGCCGGAACAGGCGAAACAGCGCTTCGAGCGCGCGCTGGCGAAAGCGCCGAAAAATGCCGACCTGTGCGCGGCGCTGGCCAAGCTGGCCGCGTCGCAGGGCAAGACGGACGAGGCGCGGCGCTGGCTCGAACGGGCCCACCGCGACCATCCCGACGCCGTCGCGCCGGCCTTGCTGCTGAGCAACTTTTACCTGAAGACGGGTGCACCCGACAAGGCGCTGGAACTGGCGCGCACCCTGCAGACGGGCCATCCGGGCGACGCCGATGCGCTGGCCCTGCGCGCCCAGGTGGAGTACAGCGCCGGCCAGGCGCCGGCCGCGCTCGACAGCTACAGCAAGCTGGCCAGCCTGCAAACCACGTCCGCGCCCTTGCAGATGCGCATCGCCAGCCTGCACCTGGCGCTGGGTGAGCATCATCAAGCGCTGCAAGCCGTCAAGCGGGCGCAAGCGCTTGACTCGGCCCTGCTCGAAGCGCGCGTGGTGGAAGTGGCCATGCTGCTGAGCCTGAACCGCCAGCGCGAGGCGCTGGCCGTGGCGCGCCAGGTGCAGGAACAGCAGCCCAAGCTGGCCGCCGGCTACAAGCTCGAGGGCGACGTGCTGATGGAGCAAAAACTGCCGCAGCAAGCCGTCAAGCTGTACCAGCACGCCTTCGGCATCAGCCCCATCGGCCCGTTGCAGGTGCAACTGTACCGTGCCTTGCAGGCGTCGGGACAGGAGCGCGAAGCCGAGGCGCGCATGGCCGCCTGGCTGAAAGAGCATCCGGAAGACGTGCCGACACGCACCTATCTGGCAGGCACCCGGCTGGCAGCCAAGCAATACCGCGCCGCCATCGAGCATTTCCAGTATGTCGTCGCCAAGGATGCGGGTAATGTGGTGGCACTGAACGACCTGGCCTGGGCGTATCAGCAGGAAAAAGATCCGCGCGCGCTGACCACGGCCGAGCAGGCGCTGAAGCTGGCGCCCGATAATCCCGCCGTGCTCGACACCCTGGGCTGGATCGTGCTGGAGCAAGGCGAGGTCCAGCGCGCTACGGCCCTGCTGCGCAAGGCGGCGGGCCTGGCGCCGAAGTCGCCCGAGGTGCAGTACCACCTGGGCGCGGCGCTGGCGAAATCGGGCGACAAGGGCGGCGCGCGCAAGCAACTGGAACAACTGCTGGCCGCCAACCAGGACTTTCCGCAGCGGGCCGCAGCGCAGGCCTTGTTGACCCAGCTGTAGGTCATGGTTGTGCAAGCGGCCATGCCCGGCCTGGCGGCGCGGCCACTGGCCCTGATGGCGGGCGCGGCCTGCGTGCTGGCCTTGCGCCATTATCCGCTGGGCCACGCTTGGCCCGGCCTGCTGTTTGCCGCCCTGCTGCCCGCGTATTTCCTGCTGCTGTGCTGGCGTCCCGCCTGCTGGCTGTTTTGCGTGCCCGCCCTGCTACCCGTGCTGGATCTGGCGCCGTGGACGGGCTGGTTCTTCCTCGAAGAAATCGACGTGCTGCTGTTGCTGACGGTGGCTTGCGGTTACTGGCGCCTGGGTGGGCCTGCCCAGCCGGCAGCGGCGCGGCTCTCGCCCGCCGCCCGCACCTGTTTGCTGCTGTGCAGCCTGGCCTGGCTGGCGGCGCTGCTGCGCGGCATCCTGCCGCTGCCGCCCCTCGACCTGAACGCCTGGGATAATTACCTGAGCCCCTACAACAGCTTGCGGCTGGGCAAAGCCTGGGCCTGGAGCATACTGCTGCTGCCGCTGCTGCTGCGCGACGCGGACCCTGCCGCCTTGCGCCGCTACGCGCTGCCGGGCATGCTGGCCGGGCTGGCCATGGTATCCCTGTTCGCGCTATGGGAACGGGCCGTGTTTCCCGGCCTGCTGAACCTGTCCAGCGACTATCGCATCACGGCGCCGTTTTCCGCCATGCACACGGGCGGCGCTGCGCTGGACGGCTACCTGGCCTTGAGCTTGCCCTTGGCGGGCCTGCTGCTGGCGCGCGCCAGCAGCCGCTGGCAGGCGGCGCTGGCCTTGCTGCTGCTGGCCCTGGGCCTGCACGCGGCGTTCAGCACTTTTTCGCGGGGCCTGTACGCGGCCCTGGCAGCGGCCATGCTGCTGGCATTGTGGCAAGCCCTGCGGACGACGCCCGGCACGGCACGGCAAGCGCCCGGCCGGCCGGCCGTGCGCCAACTATTGCTGAGGCTGCTGCTGGCCGGCCTGGGCACCGTCCTGCTCGCGACCATGTTCAGCCAGGCCGGCTACCGGGGCTTGCTCGCCGCCGTCGTCCTGCTCGCCGCCAGCTTCGTGCTGGCGGCGCGGCCCTTGCCGTGGCGCCGGGCACCAGCCAGCCTGCTGTGCGCGCTGTGCCTGCAAGGCTTGCTGGCCGCCTGGTGGCCTGAACCTGCCAGCCAGCAGACGGCCAGCTGGCTGAAAGGGCCGTATTTCCTATTCCTGCTGGCCGCAGCGCTGCTGGCGGGCGTGCTGTGGCCCAGTGGCGCCGGCGACAAAGGGCCAGCCAGGCTGGGCCTGGCGATGGTGGCATGGACCATGCTGGCATGCAATCTCGCCTGGATAGGCTGGCACTGGGCGGGACCGCCAGCCCTGCTGCCGGCCGGCCTGGTCGTGCTGCTGGCCATGCTGATGCTATGCAACGGACGCTTGCGTTCACCGCTGTGGCGGCTGGATCGCGCCAGCCTGAGCATCGTGGGCGCGGCCGGCATCCTGTTGCTGCTGGCCATCCCCGTCTCGGCCAGCTATTACGCCACCGAACGCTTCGCCACCACCGCCTTCGACATGCAAGGCCGCTTGCGCCATTGGCGGCAGGTGCTGGCCATGCAGCCGTCCGACTGGGGGACCCGCCTGTTCGGCATGGGCATCGGCAGCTTTCCCGCCACCTATTACTGGCACAATCCCCAGCGCGAAGTGCCGGCCAGCATCGCGTATGCCGAGGAAGGGGGAAGCCCGGGCAAGCCGGGTAACCGCTATGTGCGCCTGGCCAGTCCCGGCTACAGCGCCGGCTATGGCGAACTGCTGCGGCTGCTGCAACGCCTGCCCGTGCGACCGGCCACGCGCTACACCCTGGCGCTCGACGCGCGTAGAAGCGGCCCCATGCCCGTGCTGCTGGTGCGCCTGTGCCAGCGGCAATTACTGTATGCACAAAGCTGCGTGCATGTCCCGCTGCGCCTGCGCCCTGCGCCGCCTGGCAGTCCGGTGGCGCCCTGGCAACACTATGAAGTGCCGTTCGACAGCGCCTGGCTGGGCGCGGGCGCCTGGTTGCTGCGTCCGCCCGTGCAGCTGGAACTGGCGGCCAGCGGCACGGCCACCTCGTCCGTGCTCGAAGTCGACAATCTGAGCCTGCGCGCGCCCGATGGCGAGGAATTGATCGCCAACGGACGCTTTACACAAGCCAACAATTACTGGTTTTTCAGCAGCGACCATCATCACTTGCCGTGGCATATCAAGAGCATGGCGCTGCAACTGCTGGTGGAAACGGGCTGCTGCGGCGCACTATCCATGCTGGCCCTGCTGGCCGTGGCCGGCCTGCGCCTGCTGCGCCGCGCCGCGCGGGGCGACACAGCCGCGCTGGCCTGCGCCGCCGCCCTGCTGGGTTTTCTCGTCGTCGGCCTGTTCGACAGCCTGCTCGACGTGCCGCGCATCGCCCTGCTGTGCTACCTGATGCTGCTGTGCGCGCTGCTGCAGCCCCCGCCACCTCCTGACGTTGAAAGCGCGCCGCCATGAAAGTCTTGCCCTTCGCCCTCTTCGTCTGCCTGGCCCTGGCCAGCGCGCCGTGCCGCGCCGATGCGCCGCTGACGCACACCATCGCGCGCGTGAAACCGTCCATCGTGGGCGTGGGCAGCCTGCAAAAGACGCGCACGCCGCCCATGAATTTCATCGGCACGGGTTTCGTGACGGGCGACGGCTTGAGCGTGCTGACCTGCGCCCATGTGATCCAGAAACTGCTCGACGCCAACCCGAACGAAGTCATCGGCATACTCACGGGCCAGGGCGAGGTGGCGCAATTTCGCCCCGCCAAAGTCCAGGCGCTGGACACGGAACACGACCTGGCCTTGCTGCGCCTGGAGGGCGCGCCCCTGCCCGCCCTGGCGCTGGGCGACGCGGCCACGGTGCGCGAAGGCCAGGCCATGGCCTTTACGGGGTTTCCGCTAGGCACCTTGCTGGGTTTGCGCCACGTGACGCACCGCGCCACCGTGTCATCGCTGACGCCGGTGGTGCTGCCCAGCGAAAACGCACAGCGTCTCGACGTGCGGCGCCTGGCGCAACTGCAAAAGGCGCCGTACACCGTGTTCCAGCTGGACGCGACGGCATTTCCCGGCAGCAGCGGCAGCCCCCTGTTCGACCCCGAGACCGGTCTCGTCTACGGCATCGTCAACATGGTGTATGTCAAAGGCCTCAAAGAAGCGGCCGTCAGCGCACCGAGCGGCATCACCTATGCGATTCCGGGCAAGCACATACAGGCGATCTTGCTGAAAAATAAATGAGTCAGTTGCGCCCCTGCCGCAGCCGGTCGGTAATGCCTGGCTCATCCCATGTCGGAAAAAAATAGGGGTAAAACGACCGTTCCCCCCCATGCTGCTCCATCAGGCCACCATATCTGCGGATCTGGGCCCCCATGTCATCGAGGTCCAGCCGCAGCAGCACGGCCGGCGCTCCCACGCGGGTGCACTCGCGCTCGCCGCCGAAGTCCCGGAAACCCAGCATGCGCTTGTAAAACACCACGTGACGCGGATTGACTTCGATCACGTAATCCGTAAAGCCATGAATATTATGGGCATAGATATAAGAAATATGAATCAGCGCCGCAAACACGCGCTTGCTCACGCCCTTGTCGATGGCCAGGCGCGACGGTTCGCACAGGCGCCGGCCCTGCTCACGCAGGACGTCGAGCTTGTCGCGGAAATTTTCATCGGCGGGCAAGCCCGTCTCGTCATTGTCCAGGCACAGGGTCATGGTGCCGACGGTGCTGCCCGCCGTTTCCGCAAACAGGGTGATTTTATTGAGCGCATGCGCAATGCCGGGATCGACGGCATAGCCGCGCCAGCCGTACATCTTGCGGATCAGCAAACTGGCCGCTTCGCGCCGGCCACGCGAATTGGCCATGCGGATATGAAAGCGCTGCAGGTCCAGTTCGTGCTCCATGGCCGGGTCGATCCGCCCCTCGCCCACCACCAGGTCGCTGAAGCTGCCTGGCGTGTCGAAGGAAATAATGGGTTCATCTTGAAAGCTCATCTTGTCCTCACGTTCATCGGCCGCCGTCGAGACGGACTGAAGCCAATGCCTTGTGACAAGAAAAAATCTGAAGAAGTTCCCGCGCCAGGCAAAAAAAACAGAAGAAATGCGCTATTCAATAGCAAAATCACACGCTTAAATTTACAGAAAAGTACAAGATGACAAATATAAGTGCTTTTTTGATATTGCCGAGATCGCTGTTAAAAGAAGCTCTCCGGTATCAGCAGCACGTCGCCCGGACGCATCATGACGTTGGCGGAGATATCGCCTTCTTTCAATAAGTCGTCAAGCCGGACGCGCAGCTGCTGCTGGCTGCCTTCGCGCATGCGGATGATGCTGGCCTTGTTGCCGGCCGCAAAATCGGTGATGCCGCCCACGGCGATGAGCACGTCCATCAGCGACATGCCCAGCCGGTACGGCAGCGCCTGCGGCTTGGCCGCCTCGCCGATGACGCGGATCTGCTCGCCATACGGGCCAGAGAAATTGGTGACGATGACCGTCACCACGGGCTGCTGGATGAACTTGCTCAAGGCTTGCTCGATGTCGCGCGCCAGCTGCGTCGAGGTCTTGCCGCTGGCGGGCAAATCCTCGACCAGCGGCGTGGTGATCTTGCCGTCCGGCCGCACAGCCACCGTCAGCGACACTTCCGGGTTGCGCCAGACGATGATGTTGACGGAGTCGCCCGGACCGATCAGGTAATCGTGCATGGGCGCGCTGTCATCGGCCGGTGCCAGCGGATAGGCCGTGCGGCAGGCGCCCAGCAGGCTGGCGGCGCCCGCCAGGACCAGCGTGTTGCATAGAAATGCACGGCGAAACGGATTCATGCAAAGCCTCTTCGAGTCGATGGCGCATCCATGGCCGGCCCCGCAGAACCGGCCTGGGCCGCGAACTTCCTATGATTATTAAAACCTGGCGAGAGAACCTTGAGGCGTATCAAGAAGCAATCATCTTGGGAAATCTTGCCTCACAGCCGCCCTATACTTTGCTTACTCGACAGACAAGCATTTCTTGCAAGAGCCGTCGCCAGCTCATCTATCGTCCAGCACCGTTACCTGAAGGAAGCGACATGGAAGAATTGATACAGCAGCTACTTTCCAGCCTGAAAGGCATCTGGAAGTACCGCTGGCATGCGGTCGTGGTGGCGTGGCTGGTAGGCATCGTCGGCTTCATCAGGGTGATCACCCTGCCCGACGACTTCCAGACGTCGGCGCGCGTGTTTGTCGATACGCAAACCATCCTCAAGCCGCTGATGGCCGGCATGACCAGCGTGCCGAACACGGAACAGCAGGTGGCCATCATGAGCCGCACCCTGCTCAGCCGCCCGAATGTGGAGCGCGTCATGCGCATGGTCGACCTCGACCTGGACACGAAGACCGTGCGCGAGCACGAGGCCCGGCTGGATGAGCTGATGCGCCGCATCAAGATCACCGGCACCAACGCGTATGACATCTACACCATCAGCTACAGCGGGCGCGACCCGAAGCTGGTGCGCGACGTCGTGCAAAGCCTGCTGACCATCTTTGTCGAAGGCAGTTTCCAGGGCAAGAAAGGTGATACGCAGAAGGCGGTGCAATTCATTGACGAGCAGATCAAGAATTACGAGGACAAGCTGAGCGCGGCGGAAAACCTGGTGAAGGAATTCAAGATCCGCAACAACCTGCTGCTGCCGCGCCAGGGCATCGACTATGGCAGCCAGCTGCTGATGTCGTCCGATAGCCTGAACAATGCCAAGCTGGAACTGGTCGAGGCGGAACAAGCGCGCAAGGCCATCCTGAGCCAGATCGAGGGCGACGAGCCCGTGCTCGATTTGGAACCGAACGCGGCGGCCATCACGAATCCCGAACTCGACGAGCGCATCGCCTCGCTCAACAAAAACCTGGACAGCTTGCGCATGCAATTTACGGAATTGCATCCCGACATCATCGCCTCGAAGCGCCTGGTGGCCCAGCTGGAAGAACGCAAGATCGAGGAAAGCAAGCTGAAAACGGCGGCCGGCGACCCCGGCAAGAACTACAGCCCCATGCTGCAGCAACTGAAGGTGGCGCTGACGGACGCGGACGCCAAGGTGGCCGCCATCCGCGCCCGCGTGCAGGAATATACCGCGCGTAACGAGCGCCTGCTGGCGCAGAGCAATGCCGTGCCCGAGGTGGAATCGCAGCTGGCGCAGCTCAACCGCGACTACATCATCAACAAGGAAAACTATGAAAAGCTGATCGGCCGGCGCGAAGCGGCCAAGCTGTCGGGCGAGCTCAGTTCCACCACCGAGATGATGGCCTTCAAGATCATCGACCCGCCCACGGTGCAATATGCGCCCGTCGGCCCGAACCGCCCGCTGCTATTTTCCGCAGCGCTGGGCGCGGCCCTGGTGGCCGGCGCCGCCACGGCCCTCCTGATCAGCCAGGTGCGCCCCACCTTCCTCAGTCCTTCCGAACTGCGCGACGCGACGGGCTTGAACGTACTGGGCACGGTATCGATGAACTGGACGGCGCTGCAGCAAGTGCGCCGCCGCCGCGCCCGCTATGGCTTCGGCGCCTGCCTGGGCAGCCTGTTCGTGCTGTACGGCGGGGTCATGACGGCCGCGCTGCTGAAATTCTAGACCACGCCACGGGAGCGACGATGAGCAGCAAGAACAGCGGCATGCAGGAACCCTCCATCCTGGGCGTGGCCGAGGCCAGCGTGCCTTATGTTGCGCAGGGTGCGGATGGCGCGGCAGCGGCCCAGTCGCCCCGCTACCGCCCCCTGAACCTGGCCCGGCTGGCCGAGCAAGGCATGCTCACGCACGATGGCGGGCGCAGCTCGGTGGCCGAGGATTTCCGCATCATCAAACGCCCCCTGCTGCGCCAGGCGCGCGCCAGCGGCGCCGAGGCCATCCGCCACGGCAACCTGATCGTCGTCACCAGCGCCATGCCGGGCGAAGGCAAGACCTACTGCGCCATCAACCTGGCCATGAGCATCGCCATGGAAATGGATATCACGGTGCTGCTGGTCGATGCCGACGTGGCGCGTCCGTCCGTGCTGAAAGTGCTGGGCCTGCCGCCCGAGCCGGGGCTGATGGACGTGCTGCTCGACCCGCAACTGGCCATGGGGGACGTGATCCTGAAAACCAACGTGGCCAACCTGAGCATCCTGCCCGCCGGACGCAGCAACAAGCACGCGACGGAATTGCTGGCCAGCCGGGCCATGAGCCGGCTGCTGGCCGAAATCGCCAGCCGCTATGGCGACCGCATCGTCGTCTTCGACTCGCCTCCCCTGCTGATCACCAGCGAGGCGCATGCGCTGGTGGGACAGATGGGACAGGTGGTGATGGTGGTCGAGGCGGAAACGACGACCCAGCACGCCGTCAAGGAAGCGCTGCGCCAGATCGAGTCGTGCGAACACATACATTTGATCTACAACAAAACCAAATCGTTCCCCGGCAACGACTACTACGGCTATGGCTATTACGATTAGCCGCCGGGGGCCGCCGCCATCGCCGCTGCTGCCGTTGCTGCCGTTGCTATCCCTGCTGCTGCCCATGCCGGCCGGCGCCGTCGACTGGCTGGTGAAACCGTCGCTGCGCCAGCGTGTAAGCTATACGGACAATGCCTTGCGCGCGCCCGCCGGCCAGGCGCAATCGGACTTCATCACGGACATCGCGCCCGCCATCGCCCTCATCGGCACGGGCCCCCGCCTGCGCGTGCACCTCGATTACAGCTGGCACAAATACCTCTCGGGCCAGCGTGCCGATACGGATAAGCACGCACTGCATGCCTCGGCCGACGCCGAGCTGGTCAAGGACTGGTTCTTTATCGATGCCGATGCCAGCGTGAGCCGGCGCAACATCTCGCCGTTCGGCCCGCAACTGATAGCCGAGCTGCCCGGCACGGACAATGCCAGCAGCGTGCGCACCACCGGCATCAGCCCCTACCTGCGCCACCGTTTCCGCAGCCTGGCCACGGCCGAGCTGCGCTACACGCGCAATACGGTAGCCAGCGGCGGCGCACTGCTATCCGTGCACAGCGATGAAATGGAATTGCTGCTCAGCGGCGAGCCGCGCGGCAAGGGCTGGAGCTGGAACGCCAGCCACGACGTGCGCCGCACGCAGGATGGCAAGCTGGCCCCCGTGCGCATGCAGCGCAGCAGCGTGGGCCTGCGCTATCCCTTCAGCAGCCAATGGGCGGCCACGGCCAGCGGCGGCATGGAAAAGGAAGGTTATCTGTCGTCCACCGGCAAGGCGCCGGCGGGCCGCTTCTGGTCGCTGGGCGGCGTGTGGACGCCGTCGCCGCGCACCAGCGTGGCCTTCAGCGCGGCCAAGCGCTTCTTTGGCACCACCTACAGCCTGGATGCCACTTTCCTGCAGCGCCAGACCAACTGGCAACTCAACTACAGCGAAAACATCACCACCATGCTCACGCAGTTTTCGCGCCTGGGCGACCGCGACGCGGGCCGGCTGCTCGATCAATTGTGGCGCGGCATCTTTCCCAACGCGCGCGACCGGCGCCTGCGCATCAATGCCTTCCTGCGCTACGCCAACAGCCTGGGGCCGGAACGGGGCGCCATCAATTACTTCAGTCACCGCTATTTCCTGCAAAAGCAGCTGAAGCTGACGATGGCGCGCGCCACGGCGAAAAGCACGATCATCGCCGGCATGACGGCCGTCGACCGCACGGCGCAAACGGCCAGCGGCATCGACAGCGGCCTGCTGCCCGGCGTGGAGTTCGGCAGCGAAGAACGCACGCGCCAGATCGGCGCCAATCTGGGCTGGAGTTGGCAAGCCAGCTCGCGCACCAGCGTCAATGTCAATGCCGGCTACGCCAGCGTGCGCTCGCTGAGCGTGCCCCGGCGCGACAACAACATCACCTTGACGGGCGGTTATACCCGCATCCTGCAGCCGAACATGACGGCCAGCATCGACGTGCGGCATACGCGGCACGCCAGCAACCGCGGCGGCAGCTACCGCGAAAACGGCGTCAGCGCCACGCTCACCATGCAATTCTAAGGAGGCCGCAGCATGTACTCTCCCTCTCTTGCGTCCGCCGCACCGGCGCACCTGTTGTGCGTGGTGGCCGCGCGCCCCAACCTGATGAAGATGGCGCCCATCCTGGCCGCCCTGGCCCGCCATGCACCTGGCGTGCGCGTGACCTTGCTGCATACCGGTCAACATTACGACACGGCCATGAACGGACAACTGTTTACGGACCTGGACATGCGCCCGCCCGATATCTGCCTCGACGTCGGTTCCGGCAACCACGCGCAGCAGACGGCCGAGATCATGCGCCGCTTCGACGCCGTGCTCGACGGGCAGCCCCCGCTGGCGCCCGATGGCGTGCTGGTGGTGGGCGACGTCAACTCCACCCTGGCCTGCGCGCTGGTGGCGGCCAAGCGCGGCACGCCAGTGATCCATGTCGAGGCGGGTCTGCGCAGCGGCGACCGGCGCATGCCCGAGGAAATTAACCGCGTGCTGACGGATCAATTATCAAGCCTGCTGCTGACCTGCGAGGAAGGCGCGCGCGCCAACCTGCTGCGCGAAGGCGTCGCCCCCGAACGCATCCACTTCACGGGCAACGTCATGATAGACAGCCTGCGGCAACAGCTGCCGCGCGCAGTCAAGCCTGCCACCACCCTGCGCGCCCACGGCCACGCCTGCCCGCCCGCGTATGGCTTGCTGACCTTGCACCGGCCGTCGAACGTCGATGACGCAGAACAACTGGCAGCGCTGCTGCAGGTGCTGGGGCAGTTGTCAGCACAGCTGCCGCTGCTGTTTCCCATCCATCCGCGCACCCTGGCCCGCTTGCGCCTGGCGGGCCTGGAGCCATTGCTGGCGCGGCATGCCATCGTCTGCCTGCCGCCGCTGGGCTACCTGGAAATGCTGGGACTGATGCAAGAGGCGCGCCTGGTGCTGACGGATTCGGGCGGCATCCAGGAAGAAAGTACGGCCCTGGGCGTGCCCTGCCTGACCCTGCGCGACAATACGGAGCGGCCCGTCACCGTCAGCGCTGGCACGAATACCCTGGCCGGCACGCAGCCGGCAACCATCCTGGCGCTGGCGCGGGGCATCCTGGACACGGGTGGCAAGCGGGGCCGGCTTCCGCCCCTGTGGGATGGCCACGCAGCCGAGCGCATCGCCGCCGTCATCGCGCCCTGGCTGGCGGCGCGCCGGGGCACGCCATGACGCCACCGCCTTCCTCTTTGATATTGCGCAATGCGCTGACCATCGACGTGGAAGACTATTTCCAGGTGTCCGCCTTTGCGCCGCACATCGCGCGCGCCGACTGGCCCCGCCTGGAATGCCGGGTCGAAGCGAATATCGAGCGCATCCTGCTGCTGCTGGACGCGCGGCGCATCCACGCCACCTTTTTTACCCTGGGCTGGATCGCCGAGCGTTATCCGGCCATGCTGCGCCGCGTGGCGGCCGCCGGACACGAAGTGGCCAGCCACGGCTATGCGCACCTGCGCGCCTGCGAGCAGTCGGCCGCGCAGTTTGCCGAGGATGTGCGCCACAGTAAGACCATCCTGGAGCAAATAACGGGACTGGCCGTGCATGGCTACCGGGCACCCAGCTTTTCCATCGGCGCGGCCAATCTGTGGGCCTTCGACGTGCTGCAGGAGGCCGGCTACCGCTACAGTTCCAGCATCTACCCGATCCGCCACGACCATTACGGCATGCCCGATGCTCCCCGCTTCGCCTGGCGTCCACGGGGGCCGCACGGCATGCTGGAACTGCCCGTCAGCACCGTGCGCTTGCGCGGGCGCAACCTGCCGGCCGGTGGCGGCGGTTACTTCAGATTGATGCCGTATGCACTGTCGCGCTGGCTTTTGCGACGCATCAATTCGCGCGACGGGCAAGCTGGCATATTCTATTTTCATCCCTGGGAACTCGATCCCGGCCAGCCACGCCCGCCCGGCCTCGATGCCAGGACGCGCTTTCGCCACTATTTGAACCTGGGGCGCATGGAGGCGCGGCTGGGACGCCTGACGCGCGATTTCTCCTGGGACCGCATGGACCGTATTTTTCTGGAAAGCACATGATGCACGAGGCCAGTCTTGCTCCCGACCCGGTACAGTCCCGCGCCGCCATCGCCGTACTGCCCCTGCAGCCGCACGAACATGCGCGCTGGGACGCCTTTGTCGACACGTGCCCGGAAGCGACCTTCTTTCACCGCGCCGGCTGGCACACCATCCTGCAGCAAGGTTTCAAGCACGACAGCTATTTCCTGTACGCGCAACAGGATGGGCGCATCGCCGGCGTGCTGCCGCTGGCCCATCTGCGCAGCCGCTTGTTCGGCTCCTCCCTCGTCTCGCTGCCCTTTTGCGTGTACGGCGGCATCGCCGGCGGCAGCGTGGCCGTGCGGCAGGCCCTCGACAGTGCCGCGCAGGCGCTGGCCCGGCGCCTCGGCGTGGGACACCTGGAATACCGCTGGCGCGAGGTGGAGGGAAATGTGTCGGAAAATGCGGACGCGTCCTGGCTGCAGAAACCCCTGTATGCGACCTTCCGCCGCCCCTTGCATCCCGATGCCGAACAGAATCTGCTGGCGATACCCCGCAAGCAGCGCGCCGTCGTGCGCAAGGCCATGGCGGGCGGGCTGCACAGCGCCATCGACCATGACCTCAACCGTTTCTACCCGATCTACGCGGCCAGCGTACACCGGCTGGGCACGCCCGTCTTCGCGCGCCGCCATTTTGCCCTGCTGCGCATGGTGTTTGGCAACGATTGCGAGATACTCACCGTGTACCACGGCCAGCAGGCGCAGGCCAGCGTGCTGCTGTTCTATTTCCGCGATGAAGTGTTGCCATATTATGCCGGCGGCAGCGTGCTGGCGCGCAGCACGGGCGCCAACGACTTCATGTACTGGGAAGCGATGCGCCGCGCCTGCGCGCGCGGCTACCGCCTGTTCGATTTCGGCCGCAGCAAGCTGGGGACAGGTGCCTGGGACTTCAAGAAGAACTGGGGTTTTACGCCGCAGCCGCTGCCGTATGCCTACCAGCTCGTGCGCGCCAAGGCCTTGCCGGACGTCAATCCCCTGAATCCGCAATTTGCGCTGTTCATCCGCGCCTGGCGCCGCCTGCCGCTACCGCTGGCCAACCTGCTGGGGCCGCACATCGTGCGGCAGCTGGGCTAAGCGACGGGAGCCGCCATGCGTGAACTTTTATTCCTCGCCCACCGGCTGCCGTATCCGCCCAACAAGGGCGACAAGATACGCTCGTGGCACATGCTGCAATACCTGAGCCGGCATTTCCGCGTGCACCTGGGCTGCTTCATCGACGATGACGACGACTGGCAGCACGCGAAAAGCGTGGCCGCCCTGTGCGCCAGCACGCGCTTCATCGGCTTGCGGCGCGGCACGGCCCGCTGGCGCGCCATGCAGGCGCTGCTGTCGCGCCAAGCCATGAGCGTGCAGTACTACCGCGATGCACGGCTGCTGCAATGGGTCGACGGCTTGCTGTCGGGCGACAAGGTGCGCCACGCGCTGGCCTTTTCAGGTCCCATGGCGCAATACATCGACGGCAGCGCGGGCCGCGCCCTGCACCGCGTGATCGATTTCGTCGATGTCGATTCCGACAAATGGCGCCAGTACGGCGACAGCAAACCCTGGCCCATGTCGCAGCTGTACCGGCGCGAAGCGCAGCTGCTGCTGCAGTACGAGCGCCATATCGCCCAGCAGTTTACGGCCGCCAGCTTCGTCTCGCCGGCCGAAGCGGCCCTGTTCCGCCAGTGCGCACCGATGGCGCGGCGCAAGACAGGTTACTTCAATAACGGCGTCGACACGGCGTATTTCACGCCCATGCCGGCCCAGCCCGGCGTGTATCGGCCCGGCGTGCAGGCGCTGGTGTTTACGGGCGCCATGGATTACTGGCCAAACATCGACGCCGTGCAATGGTTCGTGCGCCGCGTCTGGCCCGCCCTGCGGCGCCAGTTTCCCCAGTTGCAGTTCTATATCGTCGGCAGCGCGCCCGTGCCCGCCGTGATGGCGCTGGCCAGGGTGGCCGGCGTGGTGGTGACAGGCAAGGTGACCGATATCCGGCCTTACCTGGCCGGCGCGGCCTTGGCCGTGGCGCCCCTGCGCATCGCCCGCGGCGTGCAGAACAAGGTGCTGGAAGCGATGGCGATGGGCAAGATCGTGCTGGCCACGCCGCAAGCGCTGGAAGGCATCGCCGCCCAGCCGGGCCTGGAATTGCTGCTGGCGCGCGACGACGCCGAATTCATCCACCATGCCGCGCGCGTGCTGCGCAATGCCGAGCGCGGCACGGCCATGGGCGCGGCGGCGCGCCAACTGGTCCTGCAGGATTACGACTGGGAACGCAATCTGCGCGGCCTGGGCGCCATGCTGGGCCTGCCGGCCGCGGCCGAAACCGGTGCGGCTACGCCTGCCAGCGGCGCCGCCGCGCCTGTGCTGCCCGTGCGGGAGATATCCACATGAGTCTGCAACTCGAGCAGGTGGCCCGCTTGCCGGATGCGGCCGTCTGGCCGCACGGCCAGGGCCAGCAGCAAGCCTTGATGCTCCTGCTGCTGGCCCTGACCGCCGTCGTGCTGCTGTACCACGCCACTTTCTGGTCGATGCTGGAATTGTGGTCGCGCTCGCAAACCTTCGCGCACGGTTTCTTGATCGTGCCCATCAGTTGCTGGCTGGCCTGGCGCCAGCGTGCTCGCCTGGCCGCGCTGGCGCCCCAGCCGTCACGGCAGGGTTTGCTGATGCTGGGCGCGCTGGGCCTGGCCTGGTTGCTGGCCGACGCCGCCAACGTGCCCGTGGTGGAACAATATGCGGCCACGGCCATGCTGCCCGCCTGCGTGCTGGCCATCCTCGGCTGGCCGGCCGTGCGCCTGCTGGCCTTTCCGCTGGCTTACCTGTTTCTCGCCGTGCCGTTTGGCGAAGTCTTCCTCGATCCCCTGATCGATTTCACGGCCGCCTTTACCGTTACCGCGCTGCAATGGACGGGCGTGCCCGTGTTTCGCGATGGCAGCCATTTTTCGCTGCCCAGCGGGAACTGGTCGGTGGTGGAGGCCTGCAGCGGCTTGCGCTACCTGATCGCCGCGCTGGCCTTAGGCGCCCTGTTCGCCCACGTCAACTTCCACAGCACGCGGCGGCGCCTGGCCGTCATGGCCGCCGCGCTGCTCGTGCCCATCCTCGCCAATGGCGTGCGCGCCTACCTGATCGTGATGCTGGGCCACCTGAGCAATATGCGCCTGGCCGTGGGCGTCGATCACCTGATCTATGGCTGGCTGTTCTTTGGCCTGGTGGCGCTGCTGCTGTTCTGGCTGGCCGCGCGCTGGCGCGAGTTGCCGCTGGTGCGCGCCGTGCCGCCTGCTCAGCCCGTGCGCCAGATCGCCGGCGCGGCCAGCCCGCGCGCCGCCGTGCGCGCCAGCGTCGCCTGCCTGCTGCTGGCGGCCCTGTGGCCGGCACTGGCACTGGCCAGCCACCGCGACGACAGCGCCACCTTGCCCGCCATTGTGCTGGCCTTGCCCGATCCGCCCGCCTGGCGCCGCCTGCCCGCAGCGCCGATATGGCAGGCGCCGTCTGCGGGCGCGCCCGCCCGGTTTGCCGCCACGTATGCGGGGCTGGACGGCAACGGCGCGCCGGTGGGGCTGCAACTGCACTGGTATGCGCGCCAGGCGCGCGATGCCGAACTGCTGACGCATCTATCCGCGCCATATGGCGCGCGCTGGACGCCCTTGGCGCAGCGCATGCAGCATGTCAACCTGGACGGCGGCAGCCTGGGCGTGCGCGAAAGCGTGCTGGCCTACGGCGGCGAGCGCCTGCTGGTGTGGCGCGTGTACCGCCAGGGCGGCATCGTCACGGCCAGACCCGTGCTGGTGAAACTGCTGCTGGCGCAAGCCAAGCTGCTGGGCAGGCGACAGGATGGCGCCGACATCATCGTCTTTGCCGCCTACGACGAGCTGGCGCCGCCACCGCGCGCGCACCTGCAAGCGTTCTTGCAGGCGGCACTGCCCGTCATCGAACAACGCTTGCAGGAGTTGCCGCATGGCCCTTGACCTCGATGCCGGCGGCATGGAAGCGGCCAGCACCGCTCCCCTGATCGTGCACGTGATCCACCAGCTCGACGTGGGCGGGCTGGAAAACGGCCTGGTCAACCTGATCAACCATTTGCCGCCGGAACGCTACCGGCACGCCATCGTCTGCCTGAAGAATGCCACCGCGTTTCGCCAGCGCCTGACCACACCCGGCGTCGCTGTCATCAGCCTGGGCAAGCGCGAAGGCAAGGACTGGCGCCACTATCTGCGCCTGTACCGCGTGCTGAAACAGTTGCGCCCGGCACTCGTGCACACGCGCAACCTGGGTTGCCTCGAAGCGCAGCTGCTGGCCTGTCTGGCCGGCGTGCGCCTGCGCGTGCATGGCGAACACGGGCGCGACATGAGCGACTTGCACGGCACCCGCTGCACATACCGGCTGCTGCGCAAATGCATGCTGCCGCTGGTGCAGCACTTCATCGCCGTCAGCGCCGACCTGGGGCAATGGCTGGTGGACGCCATCGGCGTCGCGCCCACGCAGGTGTCGCACATCGGCAATGGCGTCGACAGCGTGCAATTCCATCCGCGCCTGGGACCGCCGGCCGCCGTGGGACCGCCCGGCTTCCTGTGCAACGGCGCCTTCGTCATCGGCAGCGTGGGCCGCATGGCAACAGTCAAGGATCACGCCTCGCTGGTGCGCGCCTTCCTGCTGTTGCTGGCGCAGCCGGGCGCCCGCGCGCGCCTGCGCCTGATCATCGTGGGCGACGGGCCGTGCCGCCAAGCTTGCCTGGACTTGCTGCAGCAGGCCGGCGTGGCCCATCTTGCCTGGCTGCCCGGCGCGCGTGACGACGTGGCGCAACTGCTGCGCGCCATGGACCTGTTCGTGCTGCCGTCGCTGGCCGAAGGCAGCTCGAACACCATCCTCGAAGCGATGGCGACGGGGCTGCCCATCGTCGCCACCCAAGTGGGCGGCAATGCGGAACTGGTGCAGTCGGGCTGGAGCGGCACCCTGGTGCCGCCAGGATCGCCCGAGATGCTGGCCGACGCCATGCTCGACTACTACAGCATGCCCGAACTGGGACCGCGCCATGGCGCACGCGGGCGGCGCCAGGTGCTGGCCGAGCACAGCCTGCCCGCCATGGCCGGCGCCTACCTGGCCGTGTACGACCGCCTGACGGGCGCGCGCCAGCCCGCTCCCCTGTCCATCACTCCCTGAAAGGCCTCCCATGTGCGGCATCAGCGGCATCTTTGATTTGCAGGGCCAGCGCGACATCGACGTGCTGCTGCTGGCGCGCATGAACCACAGCCTGCGCCACCGGGGCCCCGACGAAGGGGGCTTGCACCGCGAGCCGGGACTGGGCCTGGCGCACCGGCGATTGTCCGTGATCGACCTGGCCAGCGGCCAGCAGCCGCTGTTCAACGCCGACCGCAGCATCGCCATCGTCTTCAATGGCGAAATCTATAACTATCGCAGCCTGATGGCCGAACTGCGCCAGTTCGGCCACGCGTTTCGCACCAGCAGCGACACGGAAGTCATCGTCCACGCCTGGGAACAATGGGGCGAACAATGCGTGCAGCGCCTGCGCGGCATGTTCGCCTTCGCCCTGTGGGACCGCCGGCGTCATCTGCTGTTCCTGGCGCGCGACCGCCTGGGCGTCAAACCCCTGTATTACGGCGAGGCGCAGGACGGCACCCTGCTGTTCGGCTCCGAACTGAAAGCCCTGCTCGCCCATCCGGCCATGCCGCGCGCGCTCGACCCGCTGGCCGTGGAAGAGTATTTCGCCTACGGCTACGTGCCCGAGCCGCGCAGCATCTTCCAGCACGCGCGCAAGCTGCCGCCCGGGCATACCCTCTCCATCCGCGCGGGGCAGCCGCTGCCCGCGCCGCAACCGTACTGGGACATTCCGTTCACGCCGAACCCGCCCGCCAGCGAGGCGCAGGCGGCCGACGAATTGCTGGCGCGCCTGCGCGAAGCGGTGCGCATCCGCATGGTGGCCGAAGTGCCGCTCGGCGCCTTCCTGTCGGGCGGCGTCGATTCGGGCGCCGTGGTGGCGCTGATGGCCGGCGCCAGCGCCACGCCCGTCAACACCTGCTCCATCTCGTTCGGCAACCCGGCCTGGAACGAAGCGCGCTACGCCGACCTGGTGGCGCGCCGCTACGCCACGGCGCACCACGCGCGCCAGGTGGAACAGGACGACTTCGAGCTGATCGACCTGCTGGCCAATTTGTACGACGAACCGTTCGCCGACAGTTCCGCCATGCCCACCTACCGCGTCTGCCAGCTGGCGCGCCAGCGGGTCACGGTGGCCCTCTCGGGCGACGGCGGCGATGAAAGCCTGGCCGGCTACCGCCGCTACCGCCTGCACACGCGCGAAGAAAAAGTGCGCAAGGCGATGGACCCGCTGCTGCCGGCCGGCTTGCGCC
Source organism: Janthinobacterium leeuwenhoeki (assembly GCF_051380795.1). Classification (NCBI taxonomy): domain Bacteria; kingdom Pseudomonadati; phylum Pseudomonadota; class Betaproteobacteria; order Burkholderiales; family Oxalobacteraceae; genus Janthinobacterium; species Janthinobacterium leeuwenhoeki. Next base: position 6,455 of record NZ_JBNYXT010000040.1, on the reverse strand, counting down.
AGTCGCTGTTCGGCACCCTGGGGCGGCTGTACCCGAAGGCCGACTGGGCCCCGCGCTTCCTGCGCGCCAAGACCACCTTCGAGGGCCTTGCGCGCGATACGACGGATGCGTATTTTCACGGCGTCAGCCTGCTGGGCGACGCCATGCGCGCGCGCCTGTTCAGCCCCGAGCTGCGGCGCAGCCTGCACGGCTACCGCGCCGTGGAAGTGCTGCGCCGCCACGCGCTGGCCAGCCCCGCGCAAGATCCGCTGTCGCAGGTGCAGTACCTGGACTTGAAAACCTACCTGCCCGGCGACATCCTCACGAAAGTCGACCGGGCCAGCATGGCGCATGCGCTGGAAGTGCGCTCGCCCCTGCTCGACCATGAACTGGTGGCGTGGATGTCCGGCCTGCCGCCGCAGTTCAAGCTACGGCGCGGTGTAGGCAAGTACCTGCTGAAAAAAGCCCTGCGCCCGCTGCTGCCCGAGACCCTGCTGTACCGCCAGAAAATGGGCTTTTCGGTGCCGCTGGCCGACTGGCTGCGCGGCCCGCTGCGCCAGCGCCTGCAACATCGGCTGCTGGGCCCCACCCTGGCGCAATGCGGCCTGTTCGACATGGATTACGTGCGCCTGCTGCTCGATCAGCACGCGAGCGGGCGGCGCGACTACAGCGCGCCGCTGTGGGCGCTGCTGATGTTCGAAGCCTTTTTGCGCCAGGTGCTGCCAGTCGACAGCCGCCAGGCGCCGGCGCCCACACCGGCCATGGCAGTGGAGTAAAACCATGCGCATCCTGCACATCCTCGACCATTCGCTGCCCCTGCACAGCGGCTACACCTTCCGCACCCTGGCCATCCTGCGGCAGCAGCGGATGCTGGGCTGGCACACGACGCAGCTCACCAGTGCCAAGCAGGGACCGTCGGACAGCGCGCAGCAGCTGGTCGACGGCTGGCATTTCTACCGCACGGCGCCCGATGCACGCTGGTGGGCGCGCCTGCCCGTGCTGCGGCAACTGGCTGTCATCATCGGCCTGGCCGTGCGCCTGCGCCGGTTGGCGCAGCGGATCAAGCCGGACATCCTGCATGCGCATTCGCCCGCCCTGAACGCCATCGCCGCCCTCAACGCAGGCCGCGCGCTGGGCATTCCCGTCGTGTATGAAGTGCGGGCCTTCTGGGAAGACGCGGCCGCCGACCATGGCAGCAGCCGGCCCGGCGGCCTGCGCTACTGCCTCACGCGGGCGCTGGAAAACTACGCGCTGCACCGCGCCGACGCCGTCACCACCATCTGCGACGGCTTGCGGCGCGAACTGTGCGCGCGCGGCGTGCCCGCGCATAAAATCACCGTCATCCCGAACGCCGTCGATGCGGGCGCCTTGCATGCCTCTCATGATCCGGCATTGGCCCGCACGCTGGGTCTGGATGGTCATCCGGTGATCGGCTTCATCGGCTCGTTTTATGCCTACGAGGGGCTGGCCCTGCTGCTGCGCGCCATGCCGCGCATGCTGGCGGCGCAGCCGGCACTGCGGCTGCTGCTGGCCGGCGGCGGGCCGCAGGAAGCGGCGCTGCGCGCGCTGGCGGCGCAATTAGGCATAGAGCACGCCGTGGTCTTCGCGGGCAGAGTGCCGCATGCGCAGGTGGCCGCCTATTATCAGCTGGTCGACATTTGCGTGTATCCGCGCCTGCCGATGCGCCTGACGGAGCTGGTGACGCCCTTGAAGCCGCTCGAAGCGATGGCCCAGGGCCGCCTCGTGGCGGCGTCCGACGTGGGCGGCCACCGCGAACTGGTCGACCATGGCAAGACGGGCATGCTGTTTCGCGCCGGCGACGCCGAGGCGCTGGCGCAGGCGATATTGAACCTGCTGCTGGCGCCCGCCAGCTGGCCGGCGCTGCGGCGTCAGGCGCGCACTTTCGTCGAAACGGAGCGCAGCTGGAGCGCCAGCGTGGGCCGCTATGCGCCCGTGTATGCGCGCGTGGCGGCAGCGGGAACGGCGGGAGCGAAGCCATGATCTTTACGGGCTTGCGCATCGCGCTGGTTGGCCCGCTGCCACCGCCGGCCGGCGGCATGGCGAATCAAACGCAGCAACTGGCGCGCAAGCTGCGCGAGGATGGCGCGCAAGTGCAGCTGCTGGCCGTCAACGGGCCGCATCTGCCACCGTGGCTGGCGCGCATCCGCTACCTGCGCGCCGCGCTGCGCCTGCCCGTGCACCTGTGGCGGCTGTGGCGCACGGCCAATACTGTCGACCTGTTCCACATCATGGCCAATTCCGGCTGGTCCTGGCATTTGCAGGCAGCGCCCGCGCTGTGGATCGCCAGCCTGAAAGGCAAACCGGCCCTGCTCAATTACCGGGGCGGCGAAGCGGCCGCCTTTTTGGCCCGCTCGCCGCGCCTGGTGGCGTTCAGCCTGCGCCGCGCCAGCGCCATCGTCGTGCCCTCGGCCTACCTGGCCGGCGTCTTCGAGCAAGTTGGCCATACGGCCCACATCGTGCCGAACGTGGTGGACTTGCAGCGTTTTACAAGGGCTGCGCCGCGTGCGACTAGCGATGCTGGCCCGTGCATCCTCGTGGCGCGCCACCTGGAAAGCCTGTACGACAACGCCAGCGCCGTGCGCGCGTTTGCCCTCGTGCGCGCGGTTTTTCCCGCGGCGCGCCTGGTGCTGGCCGGCGGCGGGCCGCAGCGCGCGGCGCTGGCACGCCTGGCCAGGTCGCTCGGCGTGGACGCTGCCGTGCGCTTCGCCGGCCCTGTCGACAACGCCGCCATGCCCGCGCTGTACCAGGCCAGCGACATCGTCCTCAACCCCAGCCTGGCCGACAACATGCCCAATTCCGTGCTCGAAGCGCTGGCCTGCGGCGTGCCGGTCGTCAGCACCAACGTGGGCGGCATCCCCGCCCTGCTGCAAGACGGCGCGACGGCGCTGCTGGTGCCGCCCGGCGAGCCGGCCGCCATGGCGCAGGCCATCCTGGCGCTGCTGCGCGACCCGCCGCGCGCGCGGCAGCTGGCAGATGCGGGCCTGGCGCACGCCGCCACTTTCGGCTGGCCCGGCATCGCACCCCGGCTGGCCGCGCATTACCGCCGCATCCGCGCCGCGCCGCGCCCCGGCGCCTACACGCGCTGCGTGGCCCGCTGGCTGTTTCCCCTGCATGAATGGCTCAAGGGCCACCACAGCGCGCGCCTGCTGCGCCGGCTGGAACGTTCGCAATGGTGGAGCGCCGAGCAGCTGCAGCAGTGGCAGCTGGCGCGCCTGCGCCATCTGCTGCGCCATGCGCGCGACCACGTGCCGTATTACCGCGCCCTGTTCGCCCGCAGCGGCTTCGATCCCGGCCAAGTCAGGCAACTGAGCGATCTGTCTCGCCTGCCGCTGCTGCGCAAGCGCGATATCGCCAGCGCGCGCGACAGTTTCAAGTCGGCCCGCGCCGTGGGATTGCGCCCGTTCGCCACGGGCGGCTCCAGCGGCGAGCCGCTGCAGTTCTTCCTCGGACGACGGCGCGTCAGCCACGACATCGCCGCCAAGTGGCGCGCCACGCGCTGGTGGGGCGTCGATATCGGCGACCGCGAAGCCGTGTTGTGGGGTTCGCCCATCGAGCTGCAGGCGCAAGACCGCGTGCGCCGCCTGCGCGATGCGCTGCTGCGCAGCGCCTTGCTGCCCGCGTTTGCCATGTCGCCCGCGCGCCTCGATGGCTATGTCCAGCAGTTGCGCCGCCGGCGTCCGCGCATGCTGTTCGGCTACCCGTCGGCCCTGTGCCGCATCGCCAGCCACGCCAGCGCGCACAACCTGCCGCTCGACGGCATGGGCGTGAAAGTGGCGTTCGTCACGGCCGAACGCCTGTACGACGAGCAGCGCGCGCAGATCGCCGCCGCCTTCGGCTGCCCCGTCGCCAACGGCTACGGCGGGCGCGACGCAGGCTTCATCGCCCACGAATGCCCGGAAGGCGGCATGCACATCACGGCCGAAGACATCATCGTGGAAATCGTCAATGGCAATGGCCAGCCGCTGCCGCCAGGGGCCACGGGCGACATCGTCGTCACCCACCTGGCTACGCAAGACTACCCATTCATCCGCTACGCCACGGGCGACGTGGGCGCGCTGGGCACGCAACCGTGTTCCTGCGGACGCGGTTTGCCCCTGCTGCAAAAAATCGAAGGCCGCAGCACGGATTTCCTTACCGCCATGGACGGCAGCGTCATGCACGGCCTGGCCCTCGTCTACATCGTGCGCGAACTGCCGCAAGTGCGCAGTTTTAAAATCATCCAGGAATCCCTGCTGCGCACGCGCGTGCTGCTGGTCTGCCTGCCGCGCCTGGACGAGCCCACCCGCACTGCCATCGTCACCGGCTTCCAGGCCAGGCTGGGCGCGCAGGTCGACATCGCCATCGAGGAAGTCGACGAGATCGCGGCGGAGGCGTCGGGGAAGTACCGGTATGTGGTGAGCGAGGTGACCTAGCAAAACGGCCTACAGCGATATCATATATTTATTACTCACCAAGCGGTCATGCAGGTCCAGTTCTACGGCCCACACCTCCAGCTCCGAATTCAAGCGGTTCTCGAACCACAGCCGCTCGACGCAAGGCGCCACACATGGGGTGGTGGGATAGTGTTTGGGGGAGCCTCCCGGACGCTCCACATGGGTCGGCGCGCCAAAACGGGCAAGCACCGCTTGCCGCGTATCGCCAGTCTGGATTTGATAGAGCGCCTCCTTGTGGCTGTTGGAGAACACTCAGCATGCGGCGACATAGCAGGCCGGGCTGAGGATAAGCAGGCACAGCAGTATTTTTTAGGCGATATCTTGATTGGCATACCGTATTGTCGAGGCCATTATCCGGCGCGGCAAGCCGGCCAGAACGATGCTGGACAGAGTCAGCAAGAGGCAGGTCGGCCACGCCGGCGCGATCTGGGCGTTAATACCAGCCCATCGCGCCATCTGTCACCGGAGTGTCGCGGCAGATATCGGCAGCGAAGGATGAGATCGTGTCTGAAAGGCGGACCTGACCCTAGCACCTATGACCCTAGCACCTATGTGGTTAGCGCTGTGGCCTAGCAAGACGGCCTGCAGCGACACCAGATCATAAGGATTTTACTTGATGAACTACTTAAAATGGCGATTCCGGTTGACCATACAATGCCTCATTGAGCATGCGATCATACTTGCCATCTTCGTACTGTTTCTGAATCAGTGGCCAATCTTCAGTTTCCTTGGTCACTTTATCTCTCAGGCACGCATAGTCATCTGGATACCAGCTAACTTGATGTATTTTCTTCATAATCACTGCAGGCATTGCCTTACATACCTGCAATGCTTCAATGTCTTCGTTCGGCAACTCATAGCCTGCATAGGAAATCAAGCGATGCGCCTGATCGCAAAATGCAATGAGAAGTTTAATCTGTTCGCGGCAGCGCCAGTAGTTCCACCGCTCGAAACTCCATACTTCATATGTCGTAAAACTTACTCCGTCGTCCGTTGAGCGATAGAGGCGAACAGCTACGCCGATTGGTTCAGGATCAGCTTTGCCGCTATCATTGTCGGCACGAGCATTGGCGAAATTGGCGTATTCCCGTCGTAGAAACATGACATGGGGCCGATATCCCAATTCCGCATATTTCAGCAGTTTTTTCGCTGCAGCATAGACATTCTTGTACCAGCGTACATCGACTCCAAGCTCTATAACCGAATTGCGTGCGCCACTTATCCATTCTGGGCGCACAAAGAAAGTTTCCGCTAAATGGCGAATCGCTTTTTGATCGAGTAAATCAAGTATACGGGCTGGGTTGTCCAGCGTGGACAGCGTGAAACCCTGCTGCTTCATAACACTCACGATGCCTGGAAGGTCAAGCTCGTGACTCTGAAACAAATAGAAAAATCGTTCACGAATAGTGCGTAGCGCTCCGGATGTATTGTCTACCGTCATTTCAGCCACGCCATCCAGAATCATTGAGATCACGCTTTGCACCGACGTGTTGAGAGCGAGCGATTGGCAGTCGAGAAAATGCCTGGTCGCCGGTTTTAGGCGAATGGAGGTTGGCGCCGACGTGCCGGGATCAGGGGACGTGGAACGTGCGGCCTCTGAGCCTTTCAACACGAGACGCTGCAACAGTGATTCAAGCGAAATCTTCATGACAACAACCTATGTAATCAATTTGACTACATTATTGTCGTCACATTCAGCAATGTCAAGCGGCAGGCAGAAATTTCACTTGAATAGGAGCGGCGGCCTACTTACCGAACAAGGTAAAGATAGGGAATCTCATGACATTCATGTAAGTTTAGTTAGCCTGATAAATGCTGGGCAACAATATTCTTGCAACGACGGCATGCACCTGCGTCCTGCCAATTTGGTCCATTTATTTCCGCCGTGCCGCAGCACTCCCCTAAGGAGCCACTGATTTATTCATCAAACACCGTTCCCTGCGGCGGACCTACCTGAGACAATAACGGCATCCTGACTGTTCGCCATCAATCATGCAAAAGAGCTTTTCCGACCTTGAATAC